>NZ_JBLWVF010000049.1:0-5102 GCF_048268605.1 Primorskyibacter flagellatus | reverse complement strand
GTCGGACCTGACGGTGCCGACACGAACCGGGTTTGCCCCCGGCAAACCGCCAGTGATCTGTCCCCATATCCCGCCCCCCATGAGGCTGGGGATCTGGGGGCAGATCACTGGCAAGCCCGCGCCTCAGTGAGCCAGAGGCTCGCTTCGGGCGGGCTGTCTTTTCCTCTCGGATCGCGCCGGTTTGGGGCGCGATCTGACGGAGAAAAGACGACTGATCCGGTGGCCAATATCGGGGTATCGGCACGAATCAGGTCCGCCGCGTGCGGGCGTTTGCATCACGGGCGAGGGGAGGGCGCATGGCCAGCTACCACCTCTCCGTGAAGACGATCAAACGCAGCGCCGGGCGCTCTGCCACTGCGGCGGCAGCCTACCGTGTCGGGGAGCGCATCGAGTGCCTGCGCGAAGGCCGCGTCCACGATTACACCCGCAAGCAGGGTATCGAGGAGACCTTCATCCTGACCCCGAAGGATGCCCCGGATTGGGCCTCGGACCGGTCCCGCCTCTGGAACGAGGCCGAGGCCAGCGAGACTCGCCGCAACTCCGTCACCGCCCGCGAATGGGAGCTGGCCTTGCCCTCCGAGATCAGCGCCGAGGCCCGGTCGCAGATCACCCGCGACTTTGCCCAGGAGCTGGTCAGCCGCTACGGCGTGGCCGTCGATGTGGCGATCCATGCGCCCCACCGCGAAGGCGATCAGCGCAACCACCATGCTCATGTTCTGACCTCCACCCGCAAGCTGGAAGCCGAGGGCTTCACCGCCAAGACGCGGGTGCTCGATTCCGCGAAGACCGGCGGCGTCGAGATCGAGCAGATGCGCGGCCTCTGGGCCGAGTTGCAGAACCGTGCGCTGGAGCGTGTAGGGGAGGTCGAGCGCGTCGATCACCGGTCGCTTGAGAAGCAGCGCGAGACGGCGCTGGATCGTGGGGACAAGCTGTCCGCCGAGGAGCTGGACCGCGACCCCGAGCTGAAGCTGGGGCCAGCGGCCAATTCCATGGAGCGGCGGGCGAAGGCGATGGCCGAGCGCCAGGGCCGGGAATACGTCCCGGTCACCGAGCGCGGGGCCGTGGTCCATGCCGCCCGCCAGGCGCGCGCCGCTTTCCGCGAAATGCGTGAGCGGCTGGATATCGCGCGGGAGACCTACGGCATCGAGCGCGAGGCCGGGCAGGGCCGCGTCTCTGCCGGTCTGGCCGCACTCAGGGCCGCGACCGCGAAAGACCGCGACGGGCGCAACCCGGAGGATTTCCGGGAGCGTCTGGCGCGCGTCGTGGACCGGTCACGGGACCAGGACGGCACGCCGAAACCGGAAGGCCGCAATTACGCGCGTGAGCGGCTGAAAGAGATCATGGAGAAGGACGCCGGGCGCGACGGCCAGGCGGCGGTTCACAAGCTGGACGGGTTCAGCGAAAATGACCTTGGCGACGAGGCCGCGAGACCGTCGCGGACCCCGGCCCAGCGTCAAAGGCAGGGCCGTTCCGAGGACATCGAGCGCGAGGATCGCAAGCCGTCCGTCAATGAACGGCTTAAGGACGTTTTGAACAAGCCGCGCGAGCGGCTGGAACCGGACAACGACCGCGAGCAGGAGCGCGATGATGACGAAAACGAAAACACGCGGGACAGGGATCGTGGCGAAGGCCACAGCCTGTGACGCGATATGACAGGACAAACAGAGGAGACCGAAAGATGGATGAAGTATTCAACGTGGGTGAGACGATCCTGCTGGACGGCAAGCCACTATCTCTCGTGACGCCTGCAGGTGTCGAGGCCTGGATCGATCAAGGGATCAAGTACAGCTATCGCTACGATCAGGTGCGCGATCCGCTCGACGGTCAGATGAAATATCGCTGCATCTACGAGAAAGACGGGGCGGATGTGCCGTTCGTACTGGTCAACAGTCCGAGCAGCGGCGACGGGCGCGTGATCCTGTTTGACGAGGTGCGGGATCAGCCACCGGTGTTCCATTAGCGATGCTGCGCCGCCGCAAGGCGGCTTTGATCTCTATTTCCCAGATGCCGCGCGTAGCGCCAATGTCGGTTGTGGCAGTCAGTTTCTCAGCGAACCCCTCCTCCAACAGGTTCGATAAAGTGGCGTGATACCCTCGCATCTGAAGGCGATTGATATTCCTACGAAGATAGGGTTTATGCACCTCTAATAGCGTTAGGACCCGGTGAGAGCCCGGGTGGCTCTTCCGGCCGCTGATCCGCCGGACAACCCTGAAACTTCCCGACATACAATGCCGACCGTCTTATGAAAGACGATCAGGCACAGGGTACTGGATTGTTTGAATGATCTCAATTTCTGACTACCGACAGCAATGGTTCGGTAACATTCGTGGCGATGTGCTTGCGGGTATCGTCGTCGCGCTGGCGCTGATCCCCGAAGCCATCGCATTCTCTATCATCGCAGGCGTGGATCCCAAGGTGGGTCTTTACGCCTCCTTTTCCATTGCCGTGCTCATCGCCTTTACAGGCGGACGGCCTGGCATGATTTCGGCGGCGACTGCCGCCACAGCCGTTCTGATGATCACGCTCGTGAAGGATCACGGGCTTGAATATCTCTTGGCCGCAACCGTTCTTGCAGGTCTCTTGCAGATCGGGGCGGGGCTTTTGAAGCTCGGGCGCTTCATGCGCTATGTTTCAAAATCGGTGATGACCGGCTTCGTGAATGCGCTGGCGATCCTCATCTTTATGGCGCAACTCCCCGAGTTGAACTTGAGCAATCCCGGCGTCACCTGGCTCACCTATGTCCTCGTGGCTGCGGGCCTTGCAATCATCTATCTCTTTCCACGGATCACCACCACGATCCCGTCGCCGCTGGTCACGATTATCGTGCTGACTCTGGCCGTTCTGGCGATGGGCTGGGACGTCCGAACGGTGGGCGACATGGGCGCACTGCCGGATACGTTGCCCTTCTTCCTGATCCCGGATGTGCCGCTGACCATCGAGACGCTGCTGATCATCTTTCCGTATTCCGCCGCCGTTGCGGTGGTCGGCCTGCTGGAAAGTTTGATGACCCAGAACATCGTTGATGACCTGACAGACACCAAGTCCAACCGGAACCAGGAATGCATCGGTCAGGGCATTGCCAACACCGCGACCGGATTTATCGGCGGTATGGCGGGTTGCGCGATGATCGGACAGTCAATCATCAACGTGAAGTCCGGTGGTCGCGGGCGTCTTTCGGCCTTTTCCGCTGGTGTTGTCCTGTTAGTTCTGGTCGTCGGCCTAGGTGATCTTGTGGCGCGTATCCCGATGCCCGCATTGGTCGCCATCATGATCATGGTGTCGATTGGCACCTTCTCCTGGTCCTCGATCAAGGCGCTCAGAGTGCATCCGCGTTCGTCCTCAATCGTGATGATCGCAACTGTCGTCACCGTGGTCTACACACACAACCTCGCCATTGGCGTTCTGGTAGGGGTGCTGCTGTCAGGCATCTTCTTTGCAGGCAAGATCGCGCAACTTTTCCGTATCACCTCGACCCTATCAGCTGATGGCCGTCAACGGACTTACGTGCTCGAAGGCCAGCTTTTCTATGGGTCAGCCGAGGATTTCGCGGATGCTTTCGATTTCCGCGAGGCGCTTGACCGTGTCACCATTGACGTGAGCCAGGCCCATATCTGGGATATCAGCTCCGTTCAGGCGCTGGACATGGCAATTCTGAAGTTCCGCCGAGAAGGTTCGGAGGTCGAGGTTGTCGGAATGAACGATGCAACCGAAACGCTCGTTGATAAGCTTGCGATACATGACAAGCCCGGCGCGATGGACAAGTTGATGGGACACTGAGGGAGGAACACCATGGACAAGATACTGACACTACTGGACGGGTCGGACTATTCCGAAAGCGTCTGCCACCATACTGCTTGGATCGCTCAGAAGCTCAACGCGAGCGTGATAGCCATGCATGTGTTGGGTCGTCGCGAAGGTGCTGCCTCAACGGACCTTTCGGGGGCACTAAGCCTAGGAGCCAGGACCGCGCTTTTAGAAGAGCTTTCCGCCATGGACGAGCAGCGCGCTAAACTTGCCCAAGCGAAAGGCCATGCCATTCTGGAAGATGCGAAAGCGATCCTTGAACAAGACGGGATCCCGAAGGTGGATCTACGTCTGCGAAAGGGCGACCTTCTGGAAGCGGTTCGCGAGCTTGAAAGCGATATTCGCGCAATCACCATCGGCAAGCGGGGCGAAGGGGCGGATTTCGCCTCCGGTCACCTAGGGTCAAACCTAGAGCGGATCGTGCGCACCTCCAAGGTGCCCGTGTTCGTGGCATCGCGAGAGTTTCGACAGATTTCGAAAGTTCTCGTGGCTTATGACGGAAGCGCAAGTGCCAAGACTGCTATTGAACGTATGTCGACCAGCCCTGTTTTTGCTGATCTCGCCGTCAGCGTGCTTTGTGTAGCGCAAGATACTACCCATGCCCAGAAAGTTGCTGATGAAGCCGTTACTAAGCTCCATACGGCCAATATCACTGCGTCCTCTCGCATCGCGACAGGCGAACCCGAAGAGGCCTTGAACAAGTTGGTTTCTGAAGAGGGTTTCGATCTCCTGGTGATGGGTGCCTATGGGCATAGCCGGATCAGGAGCCTCATCATCGGATCAACGACCACGGCGATGATCCAGTCCGTGAAAATACCGGTTTTGCTGTACAGGTAAAAATGAGACGTGGTATTTTTCAGGCCGCGTCGCAAACATCGGAATTGCATAGCCGCCGTTCATCGACGCCATTCCTAAAATAGGTTTGTCCTGCTAAGCCGCTTCACGGTCGCGGTAGGATACCTGTGATCCCGGCAGTGGGCCGGTCTCGCTTTGAGCGATAGACAGGGCAGGGGATCGACGGGCTGACGCCCGCTCACCCCAACCCTGACAGTTTCCAAATCCTGTTGATCCGCCTGCCATCCTGGCAGGGCCGAGAAAACCGGCAAGCGCCGCCGTTGGCGTCGGTTCCGGTCGAGAATTCCGGTTCCTCCCACGCGCAGGCGCGCGGTTCCCTCCCAAATTCACGCCCTCCACCCGGTTGTCACGGCCCCGCCAGGCCGCAGGACGGGCTTTGCCCTTACCTGCTCTGCCCTTCGGAATGCATGGGCATTCCAAAGATCAGAACAGGAAGGCCCGCC
>NZ_JBLWVF010000048.1:0-6013 GCF_048268605.1 Primorskyibacter flagellatus | reverse complement strand
AGGTGGACGACTTTTACGCCGCCCGCAGCGGGCTCATCCCGCCGCTACCGTGGTCGACTTTCTCACCGCCGTTCTCAGCGGTGGGGTATCGCAGGACTTCGTACTGGCGAATTACTACGCTCATGCGCGCAAGATCCGCTTTGCCGATGGGCCGGACGAAGTGCATCGCAACCAGATCGGCCGTCTCGAATTGCGCAAATACACGAAAGCGACATAGGTCATGGACGCCGCGCGCTTTACCGGAACTGAACCACTTGCCAAAGGCGGCCCGGTCGATCCGGACCGTCTGCAACACTACCTGCAAAGCGCCCTGCCCGGCTGCGATGGCGCGCTGACGATTGAGCGGTTTCGCGGCGGGCAGTCCAATCCAACGATGGTCCTGTCATTTGATGGCGTGCGGCGACTGGTGCTGCGCAAGAAACCCGACGGCGTGCTATTGCCCTCTGCCCATGCGGTGGACCGTGAATTTCGTGTGATTTCCGCGTTGCAGGACACCGCCGTGTCGGTGGCGAAGCCGCAGCTTCTGTGTACGGATGAGAGCATCGTCGGCACCATGTTCTATATCATGGATTATGTCGAAGGCCGCTCGTTCTGGGAGCCATGGTTGCCTGATCTGCCAGCGCAGGAACGTTCGCGGATCTATGCTGAATTGGGCCGCGTCATTGCGGAACTTCATTGCGTTGAGCCGGCCAAAGTCGGGCTGGATGGGTTCGGACGCCCTGATGGATACGTTGCCCGGCAGGTGTCACGCTGGACAAAGCAATACCGCGCCTCGGAAACCGTTCCGATTGACGCGATGGACCGGCTTATTGCCTGGCTGCCTGACAACCTGCCCGAGCAACGCCGCAGCGCTCTGATCCACGGGGACTACCGGCTGGACAACATGATCTTCCACCCGACCGAGGCGCGTATTCTGGCCGTTGTGGATTGGGAGCTTTCGACCATTGGTGATCCGATGGCAGATTTTGCCTATCACATGCTCACATGGCATTTTCCGCGTGCCGCATTTCGCGGCTTGGCCGATACCGATCTGGGCACACTGGGCATTCCCGAAATTCGCCCCTATCGCGACACTTATCTGGAGGCCACAGGCCAGCAGGATGTCAGCGAAAAGGACTGGAACACCTATCTTGCCTTCTGCCTGTTCCGCGTTGCCGCGATCCGTCAGGGCGTCATGAAGCGTGTGATCGACGGAACTGCGTCCAATCCCCATGCGCGAGTCGCGGGCGAGCTGGCCCGGCCGGTCGCCGAACTTGGGTGGCACTACGCTGAAATCGCCATGTTATCCTGACCTTCAAAAGGAACCGTCCCATGACCGAACATTCTGTTGCCTTCCCCGCAAACGGACGCGCCCTTGTCATTGGTGGCAGCGGGGGCGTCGGTGCCGAAATCTGCCGCGCTCTGGCCCGTGACGGATGCGATGTGGCCCTCACCTATCACGGCAACAAGGCGCGCGCACAAGACGCCGCCGATCTTGTCGCGGCCGAAGGGCAAAACGCATCGATCCATCAGATCAATGTCGAAGACTCCGGCGCTGTCAAAGCCCTGATTGACCAGGTTGCGACGGACGGTCTGCACACTCTGGTCTATGCCGCCGGCCCTGTCGTGCCGCTGACCCATCTCAGCAAGATCGAACCCGCGCAGATGAAAAAGCACCTGTTGCAGGATGCGTTCGGTTTTTTCAACGTCGTACATTATGCCCTGCCACATCTGCGTAGCGCCAAAGGGTCAATCGTCGCGATCCAAAGTGCGGCACAGTTTCGTTATGCCGCTGCAGACGCTTTATCAGTGGTGCCGAAATCGGCGGTCAACGCAATTATGAAAGGTGTTGCCAAAGAAGAAGGGCGCTTTGGCGTACGGGCCAATGGCGTCGCGCTTGGGATTATAGACGCGGGGCAATATCAGGAGCTTACGAGACAGGGCCATATTGATCAGGCCTATCGCGACGCCGCCGCAGCACAGGTGCCGCTCAAGTTTCTGGGCGCACCCAACGATGTGGCCGAGGCAGTCATCTACCTCGCATCGTCGCGGGCCCGTTTTGTGACAGGGCAAGTTATTGCTGTCGATGGCGGATATCATGTTTAGGGGAACCGCCGCACAAGTAAGGTCAGGTCCAGCAGGCTGCTGGTCGCAGCGATCGCTCAATGTGGGTCCCAGCTGCGCGAGCGGTCTTGGTGTGGTTTGGAGGGGCCCGGAATTGCAACTAGTCTGGTAGGAAATGATCTTGCCCTGCCATGGGATTTTTCCTGCATTTGGAATTAGAATCCGACCCAACGAAGGGACGGACAATGAAGCGAACGCGATACAGCGAAGAACAGATCATCGGTATCCTGACGGAGCATGAGGCCGGCGCGAAGTGCGCTGATCTGTGCCGCAAGCACGGGATGTCGGAAGGCACATTTTATGCCTGGAAGGCGAAGTTTGGCGGGATGACGGTTTCCGATGCCAAGCGGCTGAAGGCGCTTGAGGATGAGAATGCAAAGCTGAAGAAGCTGCTGGCCGAGCAGATGCTGGATGCGGCGGCCATGAAGGAACTGCTGGCAAAAAAATGGTAAGGCCCGCCGTGAAGCGCGAAGTCGTTGCGCATCTTCGGGCCAAGCTTGGCCTGTCGGAGCGGCGGGCCTGCCGCCTTGTTGGAGCAGACCGGAAGATGATCCGCTACAGATCAATCCGACCTCCAGAGACGGGGTTGCGCCAGCGGCTGCGCGATCTGGCGAATGAACGGCGCCGGCTTGGCTATCGGCGTCTGTTCGTGCTGTTGCGCCGCGATGGCGAACCGTCAGGGATCAACCGTATCTACCGGCTGTATCGAGAAGAAGGGCTCACGGTGCGCAAACGCCGGGCCAGGCGCAAGGCGGTAGGAACCCGGGCACCGATCCTGGTCGAGGCACGGCCAAACGCCCGGTGGTCGTTGGATTTTGTTCACGACCAGCTCGCTTGCGGGCGGCGCTTTCGTATCCTCAACGTCGTCGATGACGTCACCCGGGAATGCCTCGCGGCCATTCCGGACACGTCGATCTCCGGGCGCCGTGTGGCGCGTGAACTTTCCGCCCTGATCGAACGGCGGGGCAAGCCGGGCATGATTGTCAGCGACAACGGCACCGAACTGACCAGTAACGCGATCTTAACCTTTGCTACGGAGCGCAAGATCGAGTGGCACTACATCGCACCGGGTAAGCCCATGCAAAATGGCTTCGTGGAGAGTTTCAACGGACGCATGCGCGATGAGCTTCTGAACGAGACCATGTTCCGGAACATGGCCCACGCCCGTGCCGTGATCCTGGACTGGGCCGCCGACTTCAACGAAACACGCCCGCATTCGGCGCTTGGCTATCAGACACCAAAGGAATTCGCCGAACACCTCACCACCGCAACCGACACCCGCGCTGCGCCAGCTGAAAGCTCCGCACGGATGTCGGTTGCTCCACCTGCGCCAATCGGCGTAACAACCCAAAGGACTCCGGTTCCGGCTGGATGAAAGTTCAGTGGCAGGTCACGGGCGACATCTTCAGTCCAGACAGGTGGGGATGAAAAAACATAGCGTGCAATGATTTGCACAACCACCGTTAGGAACATCAGGCATACCGCAAATACGGAAACGCGGCGCATGAGCTGATGCAAACGATCACTGATGCTGATGATGTAGTGGCGCATGTTTATTCTTTCTGGTTTTTTATTTGGGCGGGGCGCTGGCATCGCGTCCCGCCCCTCTGGATTAGCGGGTCTGATCAGACAGCTTCTTCCACAGCGCAGTGTCTTCTGCGGACATCAGGTCTGTGTTGTAGACAGACAAAGACGCCTCGCGGAAAACAGCACGTTCTTCTGCGGTCAGGCGCTGAACTGTCACGCCCTTTTCTTCAAGTGCTGTCAGGCCATTTTCGGCCGCTTCGTTCAGCCATGCGCGTGCCGCCGCGTCTGCGGTCACAACAGCCGCATCCACAGTCGCGCGGTCTGCATCGGACAAACCATCGTACCAGTCTTTTGATGCGATGACGGCGCGCAGCGGCCAGATCACATCAGCTGTCGCAAAGTTTTTTACGAAATCGGTCTGGCCAAACATAACAGGGACAAAGGGTGAATTCAGATAGCCGTCAATCACACCGGTTTGCAGACCGGCAGGCACTTCGCCCCAAGGCACGATTGTACCGCTTGAACCCCATGCTTCGTACATCGCGATTTGCGCATCATCCAAAGCCCGCATACGCAGGCTGGACATGTCGGACGGCGACCGCACGGCTTGGGTTGTGGTGATCACACCCGAGGCTGGTCCAAGCGGTGCCAGCGCCAGCAGGATCGCGTCTTGCGCAGCGAGGCTTTCGTTGACACGGGTGTAAACATCCCCAGCAGCCAATGCCCGATCCATATGGTCAATGTTGTCGAAGACATAAGGCAAACGGATGCCGTAGATGAACGGTTCGACCTGTGCGACGGCGCGCACGTCGGACATCGAGATTTCCAGCAGGCCGGTTGAGACCTGATCAAATTTCTCGGCTTCGTTGCCGACGGAACCACGTGGCATTTCACGTGTCTCGATGCCGCCTTCGTTCAGCGCCTTGGCAAAGGCAAAAGACCAGTTGTAGGACCCTGATTGTTCGAGGTCTGGTTTCCCGTCTAATGCAATTTTGACCTCTGCGGATGCAGATGTGGCCATGGCGAGCAGCGTCGCCAGTGTAAGTGCCTTGAGTTTCATTGGTTTTCCTCCCTTTGGATTAGTTAATTCACAGAAAATCCGAACAGGCGCGGCAGAGTGAGGCTGAGTGCCGGCCAGTAGACCAGCGCCAGCAACAGCAGCACCTGAACAAGAATGAAGGGCATCACCGCATAGGCCAGCCGCCAATAGTTGAGATTGGTCAGCGCGGATACGACCACAAGACATTTGCCCAAGGGTGGCGTGATTAGGCCGACACACAGATTGAAACACAGCACGATGCCAAGGTGGATCGGGCTGATGCCTTGCTCCATCGCTTGGGGGGCGAACAACGGGATCAGCAGCGTCAGGGCCACGGGGGTGTCCATGAACATGCCTGCGATCAAGAAGATACCTACAAGAAAGAACAGGTATCTCGTACCGGTCAGCCCGAAGGATTCTACCCAGTTGGCCAGCGCACTGGACCAACCTAATTGGCCTGCCAGATAGCCCAACACCGAAATCGCTGCGAGTATGATAAAGATCGTGCCAGTCATCTTGGCCGTGGCTTCGACCGCGTCAAAGATCATGCGCCAGTTCAGCCCTTTGTAGAACTGGCCGGCCAGCAGCGCGAAGACGACGGCGATTGCCGATCCTTCGGTGGGTGTGGCCAACCCAAAGACAAGTGAGCCAAGGATCACAATGGGCAGGCACAGGGCCGGTGCCGCGTTCAGCAAGCTGGGAAAAAAGCGCGGTAGATCGTCAGAGGCCCCACCCGGATGCCCCTTGATATGCGCAATGATCGCGTTCAACACCATGAGCGATACAGCCAACACCAGACCAGGCATGACGCCCGCGATAAACAGTGCCGCAACCGAGGCACCGGTCAGGCCGCCATAAATAATCATAATGATCGACGGTGGAATGATAGGTCCGATCATTGAAGAGGCCGCTGTGATCGCGCCTGCATAGTATGGATCATAACCGCGTGCTTTCATTTCCGGCACAAATGTGCGCGACAAAGCTGCGCTATCCGCGATGGCCGACCCCGAGATGCCTGCAAAGAATACGCTGGTCAGGATGTTGACATGACCCAATCCACCGCGAAACCTCCCGACAATGGACATGGCAAAATCGATTAGGCTTCGGGTAACGCCCGCGCGGCTCATGATCTCGGCAGTCAGAATGAACAGCGGCATCGCCATAAAGGCGAAGACATCAAGCTGGGCAAAGATGCGCTGCGGCAGGATGGATAAAAACTGCGTTTTATCGACTGCGACAAAGGTAAGAACGGATACCGCACCCATAAGTGTGAATCGGCATGCAAAATTGACCCACTTGGGTGGGTTATGAGCGCGTAAAATTGACCCACCTGTTTTCGTTAAC
>NZ_JBLWVF010000047.1:0-7154 GCF_048268605.1 Primorskyibacter flagellatus | reverse complement strand
ATCCGGACATCCATGGCAGTTCTCCTCGCAAAGAACCGACCCTAGCACGACCAGACCCCCACGTTTTGCCCACTCCCGCCCGAACGGAGACACCGGCCCTCCTGGTTGATTTCAAGCTTTCGCCGAATGATGTGGTCAGACGATCTCGACCCCCGCGGTTTGAAACCCGTCGAGCTGCGCGTCGGACGCGGCTCTGTTTGTCACCAGCGTTCCGATCGTCTCCACTTCCCAGGAACGCACTTGGCTGGTGCCTCCCAGCTTGGAATGATCCGCCAGCAAGACCGCCCGACCTGCCTGCGCTGCCATTGCGGCAGAGATTTCGGCCTCTTGCAGGTCGTAGAAATATGTTCCCTTCTCGGGATGCACAGCGACCGGCGCGGAAAAACACAGGTCCACCTCGAAACGCCGGATTTCCGACAGGGTCAGCTCGCCCACCGTGGCGGGCACGTCAGCTGCGATCCGACCTCCCAGAAGAAGTACATCAATGTTTGCGGCCTGTAGCGTCGTGGCGATATCCAGCGAATTCGTTATCACCGACACGCCGGGCACTTTGGCAAGCTCTCGGGCGAAGACGGCAGTGGTCGACCCGGCATCTACCATGATCGTCTGCCCCGGCTGGATCAGGCCGACCGCTTTCTTCGCGATCTCGGACTTGGCCCGGATCTGGCTCGTCATGCGCTTTTGAAACGGGTCCTCTGTCCGCGCCTCGGGCAGAACGGCACCGCCATGCACCCGCGCCGCCTTTCCGGCCTCTTCAAGGTCAAGCAGGTCGCGCCGGACGGTTTCGCGCGACACGCCCAACATCCCGGCCAAATCGTTTGCGCTGACCTGCTGGTTGGCCGCCAGCATCGACACGATCCGCTGATGACGCTCCTTCGCCCACATCAGGTCGCCCCCTTGTTTGCGCCACGCCGTCGCAACAGCGCCAGTGTCACTTTCATAGACAGGACGGCCAGGCAGACAACCCCCATGACGCAGGTCGAGAAGGCCGCTGCCTGCGAGGTCAGCCCGGCATCGTCCAGCCGCATGATCGTCACGGCGGCCACGCTCAGGTCCGGTGTCGTCAGGAAGACGACCGCCGACAGTGTCACCATGGAGCGCATGAAGAGAAAGAAGAAGACCGACACCAGCATCGGCGCGATGAAGGGCGCAACGATGTCCCGCGCCGTGCGACCCAGCCCGGCACCAAGACTGCCGGCGGCCTCCTCCAGTGCCGAGGGCAGTTGACGGAATCCGGTCATCACCGTCAGGAAGCCCTGCGTGTGGTAGTGGTAGAAGTTGACGATCGCGATCAGCGCGGCGGTACCGTAGAGCAGGTAGAGCGGCGTCGCCGTGGAATTGAACGTCAGGATATAGGCCAGACCCAGAACCATGCCTGGTACAGCGGCCGGCATCGCGGCCAGGATCTGGATCGGTTGCGCCACTGCCTTGGGCAGGCGTCGCAGTCCCAGTCCCATCAGGAAAACCGCAACGGTCCCGCCCGAAGCGGCAGCCAGCGAGATGAAGATCGTCATCCAAAGCGATGAATACCCGCCCGCCAGCGTGATATCGTAATGCTTGGGCGACAGCGCCATGTTGTAGGGCCACAATGTGACGAAACTGGCATAGACCACGATCCCGATCACCGAAAGGATCCCGGCACAGATAAGCAATGACAGCGCCGCCATGCTGATGTCTCGCAGCGGAGCAAAGCTGGGCCGATAGGGCTCTTGCCCGGTGATTTGTCCGGCCTGCTGCCGTTTCATCGCCTGCCGCTCGATACTGTAGGAGATCACCGTGGGCAAAAGTAGCATGATGCCAACAACGGCGCCCATATTGAAGTTTCTCTGCCCCACGACCTGGCTGTAGATCTCGGTCGCCAACACCGAGTAATCGCCGCCGATTACCGCCGCATTGCCGAAATCGGTTATGGTGATGGTAAAGCAGACGAACGCTGCGTTCAGGATACCGAACCGCGCGGCGGGCAGGGTCAGGTCGCGGAACTGTCTCCACGGCGGCGCTCCCATGACCTCGGCGGCCTCGTAGGTGCGGGCGTCCAGAAGCACCAACGCTGCGCCGATGATCATTACGGCCTGTGGCAGCGCGTAGAGGGTGTTCGCGATCAACAGGCCCCAGAAACCGTAAATCTCGATTTCGACCCCAAGCATACGACTGATAACGCCGTTGCGGCCCAGCAGGAAGATCAGCCCGAGCGCCTGTACCAGCGAGGGGGCCAGCAGAGGCAGAACAATGACGCTGCGTATCAGCCACTTGCCGCGAAATGCACAGCGGTAAAGGCCATGCGCGATGATGAACCCCAGCAACACACTCAGCACCGTGGTCGCGCCCCCCATCGCCAGCGAATGCCGCGTGGCCCGCCAGAACCCGGAAGAGCCCAGCACTTCGGTGTAGTTGCCCAACCCGTAACTGTCGCCAACCGTGATCGAGCGCAGGAATACGATCACCATCGGGTAAGCGAAGAACAAGATCAGGCCCAGCAGCGGCAACCCGATGCAAGCCAGCGTCAGCAGGCGGTCGGCGTCAAATCGGGGGCGCATACGGGCACGGGATGACGTCTCGGCGAGGCTCATGCCGACACCGCCTCGGTTCCAACAGTGTCGTCAACAACCCATGTGCAGGCTTTGGGTGCGATGCTCAGCTCAACGCGGTCGCCCGTGTGATATGGACTACCGCCATGCGTTTCGACCAAAAGCGGCCCGGCGGGGCTTTCCACTTCCAGGCGCCGCAGGTTGCCCAGGAAACTGATGCTGCGGACGACAGCCCCACCGTTTTCTGAAGGGGTCACCTCGATCTGCTCGGGTCTGATACAGGCAAGATAGCTGTCTTCAGACGCGGGACGAGTCGGAACCAAGTCGGGAAAATGCCGCGCGACCGTGTCGGCAGCGAGCAGGTTACTGATCCCCATGAACTCCGCGACAAAGCGCGTAGCGGGTCGGTGGTACAGATCCTCCGGCGTGCCCGCCTGCACCACGACCCCGTGGTTCATGCAGATAATCTTGTCGGCCAGCGCCAGCGCTTCTTCCTGATCATGTGTTACCATCAGCGTTGGTATTCCCAGCGAGCGCTGCACCTGTCTGATCTCGTCGCGAAGCACCGCGCGGACCTTGGCATCGAGCGCCGATAGCGGCTCGTCGAGCAACAGGACGCGCGGATCCACGGCAATAGCCCGCGCCAGCGCGATGCGCTGTTGTTGGCCGCCCGACAGTTGCCCCGGCAGGTTATCGGCCACCTGAGGCAGTTTAACCAGCGCCAGCAACTCCTGCACCCGTGCGGCGATGTCGTCTTTTCGAACGCCCCGGATCTTCAGGCCGTAACCGATGTTCTCGGCCACCGTCATGTTCGGAAACAGCGAGTATGACTGGAACACGATCCCGAACCCCCGCTTGCGCGCCGGAAGATCCGAAAGGGTCGCGCCCTCCAGCGTGATCGTTCCTCCGTCCAAGTCGGTCAGCCCTGCGATCAGCCGCAGCAAAGTCGTCTTGCCGCATCCCGACGGGCCGAGCAAGCAGACGAACTCGCCTTTCTCGATCTCGATCGACACGCGGTCGAGCGCGGTGAAATTGCCGTAGGTCTTTGTGGCGTCGCGTACGGTCAGGTACATGTGGGGCGTGCTTTCTCATTCGTTGGGCAGGTTCGCGACCGGCCCGTCAAGTGTCGGGGCGGCCAAGGCCGCCCCAGTCTCGGGCTCAGCGCCCGAATTTTTCTTTCCACTTATCTTTTACGGCCATCTGATCCTCCGCCGCCTTGACGAAGTCAACATCCGCCAGGATCGTCGAGATTTCAGCCGGAAGGCCGGCTTTCTCGGCCGCCTCCGATGCATCGACACCCGGCACCGTGATCAGCGCCTTGTAGGTCTGGTAAAGGCCGATCACCTCGTCGGACATGGTCCAATCAAGGAAGGCTTTCGCCGCTTCCTTGTTGTCCGAGCTTGCCATCAGTCCCGACGCTTCCAACTCGTAGCCCACACCGCCCTCGGGAAAGACCATCGCCAGCGGGTAGCCTTCCTCGATCGACTGCATCGCGGTGAATGCCAGCGAAATGCCGACTGTATATTCACCCACGCGGGCAGATTTGCATGGTTTTGAACCCGAAGAGGTGTATTGCGCCATGTTGGGATCGACCGCGGCCAGCTGTGCCCAGCCGGCCTCTTCGCCCATGCTTTGCAGCACGGCGTTGACGTGCAGGTAGCCGGTGCCCGAGGAGTTTGGATCGGGCATCAGGATCTCGTCTTTGAATGCAGGGTCTTCCAGGTCGGCCCAGCTTGACGGCATCGGCAGGCCCTTTTCCTCGAGCCGTGCGGTGTTCACGCAGAAGGCGCCCATATAGCCGATTGGGGCGAACCACTTGCCGTCGCCACTGCGGAATTTCTCGGGCAGCACGTCGGAGCCAGCAGCCTCGTAGGGTTCCAGCATTTCAAGGATCTGCGGGTCCATCATCGCACTGACAGCCCAACCCCAGATCACGTCAGCCTGCGGATTCTCGGCTTCGGCCAGCAGCCGCGCACCAAGCTTGCCAGTGGACAAGCGCAGGACATTGATCTCGGTGTCCGGCATGGCGGCCTGTGCCGCTTCCACGTAGGCCGCGATTTCTTCTTCCTCGAGGGCAGTGTAGACGGTCAGTTCATCGGCCAGCGTTGGTGCGGCAAGGCAAAGCGCCGCGATCGACAGCGCGGTGGTCTGTGTCCAGGTGTTCATGGTGATCATGGTGATCTCCTTGTTGGTTTAGTTCTGTTGGTCCGGGCCTGTATCCGGAAGATTGCGGACCCTTGCGATGGTCCGTTCTGGTTGCCCGACGCGGAATTCGAGTCTGGGGTTATTTGTGTAGTCTTGCGTTTTTGTGGCATTTGTCTACGATAAATTTTCAAAGCGCACCTTCGCGGCCCCCCGTTCCCCGCATTTGAGGAAAAATCATGCAGTCTCTCTCGACCTTTCCGGAAACAGACCGGCTCGCACAGTTCGCCCAAGGTTTGGCCGACGTTACGGACGCCATGGCGATGACCTATTTCCGCAAGCCGCTGGAAATCGAGGCAAAGGACGACGACTCGCCCGTCACGCAGGCCGACCGCGCCATCGAGGCAGAGATGCGCCGGCAGATCACGCAAGCCTTCCCGACTCACGGCATTCTGGGAGAGGAACAGGAGAGCGCGCGACTGGAGTCCCCGCACATCTGGGTCATCGATCCGATTGATGGCACCAAGAGTTTCCTGTCCGGCATGCCCACCTTCGGCACGCTGATCGCCTGCCTCTCCGATGGCACGCCGAACCTCGGGGTGATCTCGATTCCTCCCACCGGCGAACGCTGGACGGGCCAGCGCGGTCAGCGCACAACACTCAACGGCGCGCCCTGCCAGACCAGTGGGAGAACGGCTCTGGCCGATGCGATCCTCTACACGACCAGCCCGGACAATTTCGACGCGACCGGACTGGCTCAGTTCGAGACGCTATCGGAAAAGGCTGCCATGCGACGGTTCGGCGGCGATTGCTACGGCTACGGTCTTTTGGCCTCGGGCCATGTCGATCTCCTGTTCGAGATGAACTTGCACCCCTATGACTACATGGCGCTCATCCCGGTGGTCGAAGGAGCGGGAGGTGTGATCACTGACTGGGACGGCGAGCCTCTCACATTGGCATCGGACGGCAAGATTATCGCCGCAGCCAGCGCCCCCCTGCACGCAGAGGCCCTGGCCGCTCTGAGGGCCACAGCATCCTTCCGGTGACCTTCGCAAGCAGGTTGGAAAGTTGTTTGCCCAGAAGCCGCTTGCGCCAAAAGGCTGATCCAACCCATTAGCGGACATATCTACAAAGCGCATGGTCATCTCCCGACCATAGAAATCGAACGTCAGGTTCTTCCTGTAGAGTTGAAATATGACCAAACTGCAGCGAACTTCCGCTTCCCGCCCTGATTGCACACGGCACCCACGCCTCATCACTGCAGTACGTGACGTCATTGAATACGCGCCCGCAGCTTGTCGGTGATGATTTCCATGACCATGACGATGAGAAAAATCGCAATTATGATCATCGAGGCGTTGCGATACTGGAAGAGATCAAAGGCGACCTTGAGCTCCTGACCGATCCCGCCCGCGCCCACGAGCCCCAGTACAACCGAAGACCGGACCGCCTTTTCCACAGCAAAGAGCGACGAATTGATGAGGGACGGCATGATGTCCGGCAGGATCGCACCCACGAGGATCGAGCCGCGCCCGGCGCCAATCGCGGATAGCGCCTCCTGCGGTTCTTTCTCGGCGTCTTCCAGTCCCCTTCTACGCGCCACCAGAATGTCGATGCAGGATGGCGCACGACCCATGCCATAGGGTCAATCTCATCTTCGAGGTCGTCCCCAGCTGGCGAAGGAAAGCCTGCGCTGACTGGTGTGCTGACAATTCGAACAGATTGGGATGGTATGTGGACGGGTTCATCAACTGGGTAAACTGGCATGGGAATCCTAACTGTTCGCTATTTGTTCTCAATCTGCGATTCACCTATCCGATGTCAAGTTCGGGTCGTTCACGTCGTGAATTTTTTGTGCATTCGCGCAATTATGCGGGACCGCATTCGGTAAGCATGGCTCGAAGCCGACGGTCTTCGCGTCCCATGCAAGAGCTCGGAGTTTAGGAACTTAACACTTCCCATGTTCGGCCACAGTAGCATCGCGTTAAACCATATTAGCAATAGTGTTAACTTGACCCCGTCGTTCCGCATTTTTGTCCATCAGCTGGGCGAGGCTTTTTCGCCCTTCGCTGCGCGGTGCAGGAAGGTCGGCTGAGCGGGACGAATCGGGCATGGCAGCATTGCATTCTTGTCGCTTGTATTCGGTTCAGCTCCACATATGTAAAAGACAGCACGGTCCTGCAAACTGGAGTATTCACCAATGAAAAAGATCGATGTAAAAAAGGACTACAACCGGACAAAGTTTCTGATTATTGCCATGGTGGCACAGATTGTCGTGGTGTGGATTGTCATGGCAATCTATCTGGCGTGGTTGAACTGACTACCAAATCGTGAACCGGGCTGTGCAAGTTGGTTTCCTTAGAACCGCGATGGCGGGAAATTGGAAAGGCGTGACACCTCGAATGGACTCTGATGATGTGACCACCCCCCGACGGCATCAATGTGCCAAGGTGGGTCTACGATGATCCACAAAGGAGGACGGTC
>NZ_JBLWVF010000046.1:0-7334 GCF_048268605.1 Primorskyibacter flagellatus | reverse complement strand
GACAATCAGCGCGTCACCGGAACGTAAGTGATCGAGCGCTTGATTTAATCCTGGTCGATCCGTCTTGGCACCAGATAAGCCTGGCTGGCCCGAAGCTGCGTATTTGGGCTTTTGAGAGAACATGTTGAGAACAAAAGGCTGATTGACGGTCAGAGCTGATGTTGGATGATGCTTGCGTCTGGAGGTGTCATGACAGAGCAAGCATTTGCCTCGGTGTGGGGGCTTTCGTATTCTGATTTTGAATTTCTCAATCGGTTCGGGGCGAAGTCTCGGGTAGCGATTGCATGCCAGCTCCTCTTTTTTCGCCAACATGCAAGGTTTCCTGCCGACCGCAGTGATCTTGACCCTGATGTGATCGCGTACGTTGCGGATCAGATTGGGGCGACAGACGATCTTTCCTACTCATTTTCCAGTGATACCGCGCGACGGCAACGTGCGGGCATTCTCGATTTTCTTGGATTTCGTCGAGCTTCTGATCGTGACCGCGCCAATCTCCAGGCCTGGATGATTGAGCAGCTTGGTGGGCAGGACCTGACCTTGGCAGACTGGATCGAACGTGGTTTTGACCAGGCGCGGCAGCTGGGCGTTTTTATCCCGTCAGACAAGCTCATGGAACGCCTTGCCCGCGCTGCCCGCCGGGATTTTCGCGATGGTTTTCTGATGCGTGTAGGTGCGCTGCTCCACGCCGAAACCATTGAGCAACTAGAATGGGCGCTCTCGGAGCCTTTGGCCGATACGGGGTTTCAGCGACTGAAGGATGATGTGGGCGCGGCAACGCTGGAAAGCGTGTTGCTGGCAGCTAGGAAGGTGTCCTTTGTCGATGGTCTCGATCTACCAATGGCTGTTCTTGATAGGGTCGAGCGGGGATGGATTGCGCGGCTTGCGCGTCAGGTAGAAGGTGAAACCGCCTCGGAAATGCGCCGTCATGCCCCCGAGAAGCGCCTCGGACTTCTTGCGGTCTACCTGATGCATCGCCGCTCGCAGCTGATCGACGGCCTCATTGATTTGCTGTTAGAGGTGGTTCATCGTCTGGGAACACGATCGCGCCGCAAGGTCATTCAGGGCATTGCGGCCGATATAGGCGCGGTTCACGGCAAGGAGCGGTTGCTTGTCGAGATCGCCATGGCCGCGTTGGATCATCCCGAGGGCCGGATTGAAGACGTTATCTTCCCTATCGCTGGAGCGGGTAAGCTCCGGGCAGTCATTGACGAACATCGCGCCAAGGGTACCTTGGACACGCGCATCCAACAAACCATGCGCAACTCATATGCCAGTCACTACCGCCGCATGTTGCCACCGTTGCTCCGGGCTTTGCGATTTCGGTCGAACAACGCAATGTGGCATCCAATAATATCCGCCTTGGATCAGATTATCCGGTTTGCCGAGGCTGGTCGCCGGGTGGTTTCTGAAGATGATACTCCAGCAGGGATTATCCCCGGGAAATGGCGCAACACAGTCATTGACGAGAACGGCCGGGTCAATGTTGTGTCCTTTGAGCTCTGTGTGCTGACGCAACTGCGGGAACGCATCCGTGCCAAAGAAATCTGGATTGAGGGCGCGGACCGGTACCGCAATCCGGATGATGATCTGCCGGGGGACTTTGCCGCGCGCCGAGACGCCTACTATGCCGATCTGGGGCTGTCACGTGACGCGCAGAGCTTTATCGCGGGCGTGAAGGCGGACCTGGAACAGGAGCTTCACCTGCTGAGTGCAACCTTGCCTGACAATGACAAAGTGCGCCTGCGGTGGGGCGGGGAGAACCGGATTTCCGTAACGCCGCTGGCGCCGGCTCCAGAGCCGGCTGGTCTGGCGACGCTGAAAGCCGAGGTTGCCCGGGCTTGGCCGATGACCGGGCTTTTGGATGTTCTCAAGGAAACCGCCCTCAACACAGGGTTTCTGAACAGCTTTCAGACCTCGGCCAGCCGGGAGGCTTTGCCAGCTGTCGTGCGAGATCTACGCTTGCTACTCTGCCTTTACGGCTTGGGAACCAACGCGGGCTTGAAACGCGTGGCCGCCGGTTCTCCCGATGTCAGTTATGACGAACTCTTGCATATCCGGCGGCGCTATATTGACCCTGCTTCCCTCAAGGCGGCATGCGCGCAGGTTGCCAATGCGACGCTGGAAATCCGCAACCCGGAAGTTTGGGGTGCGCCGGGCACGACCTGTGCTGGGGATTCCACCAAGTTCGGAGCGTGGGACCGCAACCTGATGACGGAATGGCATGCGCGCTATGGTGGACGCGGCGTCATGATTTACTGGCATGTCGAGCGGCAGGCAACTTGCATTTATTCGCAGCTGAAACGCTGTTCGTCTTCCGAAGTGGCCGCCATGATTGAGGGCGTCTTGCGGCACTGCACTGATATGGAAATCCAGCGGCAGTATGTAGACAGCCACGGACAAAGCGCTGTCGGCTTTGCTTTTTGCCATCTTCTGGGATTTGAGCTTGCGCCACGTCTCAAAGCTATCGCGCGCCAAAAACTCGCCCTTCCGAGTGCGGGAATGCGAGAGCAACTGCCTAATCTGTTGCCAATTCTGTCAGGCGTGATCGATTGGGGTGAGATCGAACGCCAGTATGATGAAATGGTCAAATACGCAGCCGCCATGCGGCATGGAACGGCTGACCCGGAGGCCATCCTGCGCCGGTTTGCGCGATCGGATGTGATGCACCCCACCTACAAGGCGCTCGCCGAGCTTGGCCGCGCCATCAAGACGATATTCCTGTGCCGATACCTTCGGTCCGAGGCGTTCCGCCGGGAAATTCACGAAGGGCTGAACGTCGTGGAAAACTGGAACAGCGCCAACAGCTTCGTGTTCTTCGGCAAGGGCGGCGAAATCGCAACCAACCGTGTGCGGGACCAGGAAACCGCCGCGCATGCGCTGCACCTGTTACAGTCGTCATTGGTCTACGTGAACACGCGAATGGTGCAATCCGTCCTGCGTAACCCCAATGTGGTCGCACGCTTGTCCCCAGAGGACTATCGCGGCCTGTCACCGCTCATCTATCTACACATCAACCCTTATGGCCGCTTCGAGGTCGATCTGGATAAGCGGATCGATTTTGGACCCTTGGCCGCATAGAGGCGCTCATGGCTAAGAAAGAACCCCAGGTCCTACGGCTGAAAGTCACCCTTGAAGATCTCGATCCCACCCCGTGGCGGGAGATCGAGATCAGGTCGGACAAGACCCTCCCACACTTGCACGATGCCATTCAGGCGGCTTTCCTGTGGTACGATATGCACCTGTGGGATTTCGAGATTGGTGACCGTAAATACCAGATGAAAAACGAGGACTTCTGGATCGAGCCGATGTTCGGCCCGCCGGTGATGGAGGTCACCACAAAGAAGCTGGAGTTCTTTTTGAACAAGAAGGTCCCGTCCGTGATCTACACCTACGATTTTGGAGATGACTGGGTGCATCGCGTTGAACTGGTCTCAAAGCGTCCAGTCGTGCCAAATGAACCTTTGCCGCGTTTTGTGGGTGGTCAGTGGGCAACCCCGCCAGAAGATATCGGAGGCCCGCCCATGTACGAAGTCTTCAAGGAAGCGCGTGGGGATGCGAAGCACCCAGAACATGATTGGGCGAAGGAAGCTGGATACGTTGACTGGGCTCATGATGAAATCCACGCCGATGCTGTCAGTGAGCAGTTCACGAAACTGCAAAGGCAAAAGACACGGCGGACATCACGTTGGGTTATGGAGGGCTAGAAGCGTCACTTAGAGCATACTCATAGTGACAACGCGCATGAACAGTGAAAGCAGCCGTTTTCCTATTCACTTTGGGTCTTTTTTAGATAATGAACAGATCACGTCAGAGGCACACCCATAATGAACACTTATCAGGCCAAAATCGGATATGCGCGCACTTCGACCGTCGAACAGAACCTCGATGCGCAGATTGCTGTCTTGAAAGAGGCCGGGTGCGGCATGGTCCGCACCGAGCAAAAGAGCGGGACCAGCCTGGAGGGACGACCCGAACTCAAGACGATCCTCGACTTCATCCACCCAGGAGAAACGCTGGTCGTCACGCGCATTGACCGGCTGGCCCGCAGTCTCAGTGATCTGCAGGCTATCGTCACTCACCTGAAATCCAAGGGCGCGCACCTGGCGGCCACCGAGCAGCCTGTGGATACATCCACGGCAACCGGAAAAGCCTTTTTCGATATGCTTGGCGTTTTCGCTGAGTTCGAAACCAACCTGCGCCGGGAGCGCCAGGCCGAAGGCATTGCCTCAGCAAAGCAGCGCGGTGTCTATCGCGGGCGCAAACCCAAAATCGATCTCGAGGCCATTCAGGCGAAGCTGATCGACGGCTGCTCGCCCACCGAAATCGCGCGAGAGATGCGGATATCGCGCGGAACCGTCTATAAAGCAAAGGCCCAAATGACCTTGAACCACAATGGCAACGGGACGGCTGCGTCATGAAAAAGAACACCCGCAAGCCAAAGGCCCCCGCGAAAAAAACGTCGGTCCAGACAAGTTCCAAAGTTTCCCCGCCGCGCAATCTGACACCAGAGCTGTGCGATCGCCTACGCCGAGACATGATGAAGGCCTGCCTCGCCGTGGCTGAAACACATGGGTTGACGGTCGAAGGCGGCGAGTTGAGCGATATCGATCTGCGTCATAGCTTCAACATCGGCTTCCGCGTCGGCATTCCGATGGAAGACGGCGCGATCTACTCGCCGGACAAAGCCATGTTCGAAGTGCTCGCACCGCATTTCGGGCTGGAGCCATCTGATTATCGCCGAACGTTTAAAACCGGTGGAGACCTTCACCGGATCGTTGGGATCAACCCCAACAGACCCAAATACCCTATCAGCACTGAACGGGTCTCCGACGGTCGAGGCTTCAAGATGCCAGCCGAGAACGTCACTTTGTATCTGCAGCGGTCAGACTGATAGAGAGTACTTTCTTTGTTCTCTCAAAAGCCCAAATATGCAGCTTCGGGCCAGCTAGGCCATCGTGGCGACGGCCCGCAGGATGACTGGCCAGTTGTCGACGATCAATTTCGCCCGAACCTTTCCGCCGATCAGACCGCGCAGTTCCTTCGGCGCGGCGGCAGGGTCGAAGAGGTAGAGCCGTTTCGATGGCAGATCACGGATGCGCGGGATAAAGTGATAGGACAGCAACGCCGTGACAGCGAAGACGTGATCCGTGAAGCCGCCGGTGTCGGCGTACTGCTCTTTGATTTTGCGCCCGACCTCGTTCATCAACAGCCCATCCAGGATGTAGGGCGCTTCGTTGACGGTGGCCGGGATGTTCTGGGTGGCGAACGGGCCGAACTGGTCGGAGACGTGGGTATAGGCTTTCAGGCCGGGCTCGGAGCCATACTTGGCCCCATCGGAAGGTTTCTTCGTAGACCCACGCTAATGGAGAACGAAGGTTGAACACGAGCTACTGTGTTGCGTTTCTGATGATCTTGTAAGCTGTTGATCTGCCGATGCCGAGGTGTTTGGCAGCTTGTGAGACGGACTTTCCTGCACCGACGAGGTCTTGGAGCGCCGAGATTGTCTCGGGCGGCAATGGTGGTCGTCCAGGGACACGACCATGTTTTCGGGCGTTGACCAGGCCGTCTTTGGTGCGCTCTGAGATTAGGCGTCGCTCGAAATGCGCAATGGCTCCGAAGACATGGAACACGAGCTCTCCAGCGGCGGATGTTGTGTCGATCCGCTCCTCGAGGCTGATCAGATTGATCTCTCTGGCTTTGAGGTCTTCGACGGTTTCCAGGAGTTCCTTGAGCGAGCGCCCCAACCGATCGAGGCGGATGACGGCGAGGGTATCGTTGGGCCGGGCCTGATCAAGCAAGGCGGCCAAACCGGGCCGGTTGAACGTCTTGCCGGAGATCACGTCTTCGAACACGCGAATAGCGCCGTGTTGTAGCAGCCGATCTTTCTGGCCGGACAAATCCTGGTCGGCGGTCGAGACCCTTGCGTATCCGAGGATGTCGCCAGTGCGTGGCATGGTGTCTCCAAAACGGCCGTTTTATGGCCTGATTTGACGTGACCGCTCTGATCCTAAATTGGCGCGCCAAATGTGTCTTTTTATCAGTCTCTATAATATGCGGCGTCTTCAAACTTGCAACAATGTTTTGAGGACACCCTATGGGCCGCAGACTTCTTTCCTCCCGGGCGCATGCAGAATTCTTCGGGGTCCCGACGGATTTTGACGCTTTGATCCGCCACTATCTGCTGAGCGGAGATGACATTGATCTGATCCGTACCCGCCGCCGCGCCGAAAACCACCTTGGCCTTGCGGTACATATTTCTTTGCTGCGCTACCCTGGCTTGGGGTGGAGTGAAGACACTATGCCGCCAGCCGAACTGATCTCTTGGCTTGCAGAGCAACTTCAGATCGGCGCGTGTACTCTCGACGACTACGCCGCCAGGCGAAATACGCGCCATGAACACCATGCCCTCGCAATGCGCCATTTGGGGTTGTCTTCTTTCGGGCCTCAGCATGTGCAGCAGGCGGAGGAGATTGCCACAAAGGCGGCCTTTGCGACAGATCACAGCGTCAAGATTGTTGCGACGCTGATTGCGGAGCTGCGCAAGCACCACCTGATGTTGCCGAGCGTGGACACGCTTGAGCGCCTTGCCTTGAAAGGACGGGCTCGCGCCCGGCGGGAGGCTGCTGCGGCGCTGTTTGATGCTCTCTCACCAGAGCAACGCAGCAAGTTGCAGGCGCTGTTGGTAAACGATCCGTCCGTTGGGCAATCACGGTTCACATGGCTGCGAGGCTTTCCGCATTCGGCCAGCCCGGCCAGCATGACCGCGCTTCTGGAGCGCTTGAAATATCTTCGATCGCTGGATTTGCCGCCTGACCTTGGGCAGGGCTTGCACCCGGATCGGCTCCTCAAGTTCGCGCGTGAAGGTGCCGTGGCACCTGTAAGCTTGTTGAACGATTTTGGAGAGCGGCGGCGGATCGCAACGTTGGCAGCACAGATGACGGATTTATCCACCACGATCACCGACGCGACCATCGCCATGTTCGAGCGGCTGACCGGCCAGCTGTTCTCAAGATCCCGCAATCGCCAAGAAGAGGTTTGGCGTATGGGCAAGGCAAAGGTAGGCAAGCTGATGCAGCTCTTCGGCGAGTCCATTGATGCCATGGCTCGCGCCCAGGAATTGGGCCAGGATCCCTTTGCGGCGCTTGATGCAGAAATCGGGTGGGACAGGCTCTTGGGCCGCCGCGACGAAATCGCCGGCTTCGGAGAGCTGGCCACCAGTGACTCACTGTCCCTAGCGGCTGAACGCTATGCCTATATGTGTGAATCGGCATGCAAAATTGACCCACTTGGGTGGGTTATGAGCGCGTAAAATTGACCCACCTGTTTTCGTTAAC
>NZ_JBLWVF010000045.1:0-7798 GCF_048268605.1 Primorskyibacter flagellatus | reverse complement strand
GGTCAGTCGCATTTCGGGGTCACCGTCGGCAAATCCATCCCCACAGATCGCCCGAGCCGCTACCTTGGGCTTGTCCAAAGTCATGATGACAAGCCCAAGCGGCGACTGCATGAAGTTCTGAAGGATCAGGGTTGGCAGGAAAACCAGCCAGTGACATTCATGACTGACGGTGGAGACACGGTCATCAACATGGCGCGACACATGGCACCTGCCTCTGAGCATATCCTGGATTGGTTCCACATCACCATGCGCATCACCGTGATGCAGCAATACGTCAAAGGGCTCGCGCATCACAATCCCGCCGAGGCCGAAGCCATTGCCCGCCTGCTGCGCGAGATCAAAGGGTTCCTTTGGAATGGCAACCCGACCAATTTTCGGCGCGCTGTCTCATACAGCCGGGCGTCTGGCGGATAGGCAATATTCTTCTCCATCACCGAGAACGGCAGTGCGAAAGTTTGCCACGGAAGTGGCGGGATAGTCCTGCTGCGGGCAGGGTAAAACTTTGCCACTTTGGCCCTTTCTGGTGACAGGGAGGGTGGGGGTATTTTCAGCGTGGAACTTTATAGGAAGGTGCGCCTTGCGCGCCGCGAGGGCATGAGCGAACGGGCTGCAGCTCTTCATTTTGGGATATCGCGTGCGAGCGTGAAGAAGATGATGTGCTTTTCGGTCCCGCCCGGATATCAACGGACGGCGGAGATCAAACGGCCCAAACTGGATGGCTTCACCGGCTTTATTGACCAGTGGCTGCAGGAAGATCTCAGTCGGAACCGTAAACAACGTCACACCGCCAAGCGCATTTTTGAACGGCTGCGGGATGAGCACGGGTTCAAGGGCGGCTACACGACGGTCAAGAACTACGTCCGTGAACACAGTCGGCGCAGCCGCGAGATGTTTGTGCCGTTGGCACATGCCCCCGGCCACGCCCAGGCGGATTTCGGCGAAGCCATGGTGGTGATTGGTGGTGTTGAACAAAAGGCGCATTTCTTCGCGCTGGATTTGCCCCACAGCGATGCTTGTTTTGTTCGCGCTTATCCGGCTGCCGTTTCCGAGGCTTGGGTTGATGGCCACGTCCATGCCTTTGCGTTCTTCGGGCGGGTGCCGCAGTCGGTTCTTTACGATAATGACCGGTGCCTGGTGGCAAAGATTTTGCCGGGTGGCACGCGCAAGCGGGCCAAGCTGTTCAGCGGCTTCTTGTCGCATTACTTCATTCATGACCGCTACGGGCGACCCGGCAAGGGCAACGACAAGGGTGCTGTTGAGGGCCTGGTAGGGGAGCGTGTTGGTCGCGTGGTCTGCCCCGATCAGATGGGCGTTCAGCTTTTCCTTGGCGTGGAAGTCCAGCCCCTTGTTTCCGGGGATGACCTTGTCCGGCCAGAGGGGGGTTGTGAACGGCGGCGCAATACTCGGCCAGAGGTTCAGTGCGATGCTCTCGCACTATGTGATTGGTGACCGCTACGGTCGCCTTGGCGATGGTCGCGCATTCCGGTTCTTGAACGTGTTGGATGACTTCAACCGCGAGGGATTGGGCATTGAGGTCGATTTTTCCTTGCCCGCCGAAAGGGTCATCCGGAGCCTTAACCGCATCATCGAATGGCGTGGCAAGCCCGGCACCATAAGAGTCGACAACGGCCCGGAATACATCAGCGGAAAGCTAATGGAATGGGCTGAAAAACAAGGAGTTACGATCCAGCACATCCAACCCGGCCAGCCGCAACAGAATGCCTACATCGAGCGTTACAACCGGACGGTCCGGCATGAATGGCTGGATCAATACATCATCGAAAGCATAGAGGAGGCGCAAGATCACGCCACGCAATGGCTATGGACATATAACAACGACCGCCCGAACATGGGCATTGGCGGCATCACACCCGCCCAGAAACTGAAAATAGCCGCGCAAGTTCTATGAATGAACCCCATTAAAAATGGGAGGATTACCGGTTCAACTCGGACAGCGCGCCGCCATCTATACCCGGGTTTCCACGACCGATCAGTCCTGCGAGCGGCAGTGGAAGCCGAGTTCTATGCGGAGGTCCATATTGCCGTCGCAGTACTTAATGCAGCCCAAGCGGTGATTGCGGTTTAGGGCAACCAAGGTCGTACCGCTATTGATTCAGGCGCCGGACAGCTGGTCAAGGCGGAGCTTTTGCGAATGGAGCATATCCGGCTAAGCCGGTAACTCTCCCACCTTTTTGCCGGTTCCAACTCGCCCACCCTCACCGTCATCATAAGTGCGGCGCCTCAGCCGATGGCAAGGCGCCGCGTCGGAGTGTCAAACGGTCTGATCGTCAAGCCTGACATCGGGTGCGTTGGCTTTCACAGAAGCGATGCCGTTTTCGCGGGCGGCATCACTGCTATAGGCTTCGCTGGTCCCGATGACCTGGCCGTTGCTGGCCTTGAGATTGAACATGGGCTTTCCAGCCGCGTTGGTCTTACGCTCGTAGCGTGCGTCCAGTGGAGCGTTGGTGCGCACAGAGGCGATGCCATTCTTGGCATTGGCCATCTGCTTGTAACCCTCGCCGGTCAGGATGATCTCACCATTTCCGGCCTTCAAACGAAACCGGTACTCCCCCGCCCTGTCCTCGTAGAGCTCGAATTTACCTGCCATTCAATCAATTCCTCCCAGAGTCTGATTTCCGCACGCAGTTGACAGGTGCGACACGGGATTGGCAAGCCCCGGATTTCTCTATGCGCGTAGAAATCGTTCCAACGCAATTGCCCCGATATTGGCAGGATCGGATTGCGTAGGCCAGCGGGGAGTTTTGCTTTGGGCGAACTGGTCATCAGGACCTGAAGAAGGATGGTATCGAAACGGTGAGCATGGGTCTTCTCGCCCGGTATCGTTCGCGCCAATGAGCGTGACGAAAGCGCCCGTGCCGCAGACCAATTCAGTTGATCCCTGTCCGCCTCCGGGCTGTCAGATTGAGATAGCCCTTGGCCGCTCCATAAGACCGCAGCTTGTCCGTGACGATCGGTTTCGGGACGAAGCCATGCCGCTTGATCAGACTGACCAGCAGCCGCTTTGCCGCGCGCTTATCCCGTCTAGATTGAAGGATTTCTTCCAGAACGACACCATACTGATCGACGGCGCGCCACAGCCAGTATGACCTGCCTGCGATCTTCACGACGACTTCGTCCAGATGCCAGATGTCACCGGGACGGGACTGCCGACGTCGCAGGTTCCGGGCGATTTGCTGGCCAAACTTGACGGTCCAGCGCCGGATGGTCTCATAGGACACGTCGATGCCGCGCTCCAGCAGCATCTCTTCAACCTCACGCAGGCTCAGGTTGAAACGAACGTACAGCCACACTGCGTGAGCGATGATCTGGGCTGGGAAGCGATGACGTTTGTAGTTGATAGACGGTGTATGCATCATTGCCAGCTATGCCCAAATTGTAACGCGAGCAACCGAACGAAAGTTTATGTGACAGTCCCGGACGGCGCATTCCCATTCGGCGTGGCGTTCGAGCTGTCTCCGTTCATGACGTCAGTCACCGTTTCGCCTCTTTTCCCAGACACGCGTCCAGGCCACACGTTCGGCTGGGCGGACCAGCCCGTCCCGCTCTAGGCGCCGCAGGAGGTGCAGGATTCCGCTGTTGCTCATGCCAAGGGCGTCACGAAGTTCTGCCTGCGTGCGTGGACGCTCAAGCGTGGAAAGAACATAGCGGCGTCGCTCCTGTGGATCGAAGGACTCTCGGCGCCGCCGGCGTTCCAACGCGGCTCTCTGCATCACGCGGCGTCCTGGTGGGCGTCGATATCGTCCTCAACGCTTTTGAGGGCGTCCTCGACGGAAGCGGCATAGTGGACGAGCGGCCGTTTCAGGCCGTGCGTCACGAACACACGCTGGATGTCACGGCTCGCGCCCGTCAGCCAAAGGGCCACGCTACGCTTGTGTGCCTTGTGTGCGAGGCCTTCGATCATGTTGGCCCCGGTCGAGTCGAGGAACGGCACAGCCGAGAAGTCGACGATCAGCGCCTTATGGCTGTCCTGAATGCGGTCGAGCACCGATCCGATTGAGGCCGTTGCACCGAAGAAGAGCGCGCCGGTGATACGGTAGACCACGACCTCAGGGTTGGCTGCGGCCTCCTCGTCATAGGCCTCGCGCGGGTGAGTGCTATCCGCCTCGTCACGCCCGACGAAGGCGGTGTTTGCAGCAACCCCGGTTGTCTGGCTCATGCGGTGGATGAACAGGACCGAGCCGAGTGCGAAACCGATGATGATGGCTTCGGTCAGATCGCGGAAGATGGTCAGGAAGAAGGTCGCGCCAAGAACTGTCGCCTCGCCCCAGCCCGAGCGCAGCAAGATCGCGATGGCGGGTTTCTCGATCATGTTCCAGGCCACGACGGCCAGAACACCCGCCAGTGCGGCGAGCGGAATATAAGCCGCGAGGGGGGCGGCGACGAGCATGAAGAGCAGGATGAACAGGGCATGCAGCATCCCTGCGACCGGCCCATGCGCGCCCGCCCGCACGTTGGTTGCCGTCCGCGCGATCGTCCCTGTGACGCAGAAGCCGGCGAAGAGTGAGGCCCCGATATTGGCCGCCCCTTGGGCGACAAGCTCACAGTTTGAGCGATGACGCCGCCCGGTCATGCCGTCGGCCACGACCGCCGACAAAAGCGACTCGATGGCGCCAAGCAGGGTGAAGGAGATCGCCGCCGGAAGCACCGCCATCATCTTCTCCATAGAGAGTTCCGGCAGCCTCGGAGCGGGAAGCGAGGACGGGATCCCACCGAACTTGGTGCCGATGGTCTGCACCGGCAGCCCCAGAAGCGCGACGCCTGCCGCCGCGACCGCGACCGCGATCAGCATGCCCGGCCAATGGGGACGCCACCGGCGCAGGCCGAGGATGATACCGACCGTCGCGGCAGACAGCAGCACGGCCGCGGGCGTGATACTGTCCCGGGCCACCCACAACACCGACAGCTTTTCAAGCAGCTCCCCAGGTTCATGATCCAGCGTCAGGCCGAAGAGTTCCTTGATCTGGCTGGCGAAGATGATCACCGCGATCCCGGCAGTGAACCCGACGGTCACGGGGAAGGGAATGAACTTGATGAAGGTGCCAAGCCGCAGGAACCCGACAGCGGTAAGCATCAACCCCGACAGGAAGGTCGCGAGGATCAGCCCATCCATTCCATGCAGCGCGACAGTGCTGGCTACAAGGACGATGAAGGCGCCTGCCGGGCCGCCGATCTGGAAGCGCGAGCCGCCCAGAAGCGAGACAAGGAAGCCGCCGACGATCGCGGTATAAAGACCCTGCGCCGGGGTCGCCCCCGAGGCGATGGCGATCGCCATCGAAAGCGGCAAGGCCACAATGGCAACGGTCAGACCGGCAATGGCATCCGCGCGTAACTGGGGCAGTCCATAGCCCTCACGCAGGACCGTGACGAGTTTCGGAGTATAGAGTTCGGCGAAGCTGAGTGCCGTTCTCTCTCTGGTGGTCTTGTCTTTCATCTTCGGCCGCACCTTTTAGGGTAGCGGCGGGATCGTCGGCTTTTTGTCGGCGGTCGCCGTCGCGTGTTGAGTTTTCAATGTCTGGGTGGAGGCACCTTGAGGCGCACACCGCGTCCGCCCGCCGTGCTGACGGAGCCTTCGCCAATGAGTTCTGCCCCGGCAAGCTCAAGCGCTGCGATGACCTTGGTCAGGCTGTCGACCACGCCGCGCACATTGCCGGTGCTTGCCTCCATGCGCTGGATCGTCGGCACAGAAAGCCCTGCCAGCTCGGCCAGGGTCTTCTGGTCGATACCGAGTAAAGCACGTGCAGCGCGCATCTGGGGGCCAGTGATCATGAGGTATCCTGTGAATGGGATAATGCCGATCTAAACTATTATATTTGATATTTCAAGTATCAATGTAGGTGCCTTGGATATGTATCAGTGCATTGCCCTCACCGATGTGGCAACCCACATCGGGGATTTCGTCTCACAAGGATTTCAGTAACGCCATCAGGTCTTTGTCCACCTTCCACGAGCGCCCTGATCTCTGTTGGCCGACTTCGCAGAGTGCAACGGCGTTGGCCTTCATCGTCAGGTCGATCTCGGCATAAATGTTGGTCGTGCTGATCGACACATACCCAAGCCATGCGCGGATGGTGTTGATGTCCACCCTGGCAAGGACAAGATGGCAGACGGTCGTATGTCGGATCACATGTGGCGTGATCGTGCGGCCGGCGAGCGCAGGAACATGCGCAGCGCAGCGCTCGATCAGGCGATAGACGCCGAACCGCGTGAACCCTGCCCCAAGCCTGCTGACAAAGACAGGTGTATCCCCTTCGCGATCCCGGATTTCGTGCGCAAGAGCCCGCTCGGTTTCTGGCCATAACGGGCACTGGCGGATCTTGCCGCCCTTTCCATGAAGGGTCGCAAGATCATGGCCACCCCTTCGGGCGGCAAGCGACAGATCCTGCACCTTCAGCTCTGCTGCCTCGGACAGGCGCCCGACAGTCTTTCCCTCCAAAACGAGGGCATGAAGACGTCACGCAATTTCGGGTCCGTCGGCATAAAGGAACGTTTGGTCCCACAGGGATCTCTGTAAGCGGTTAATTCGTTGTGATTTTTCCTGTTTTATCTCCCCCTGATCTGGAGGGTGTGTCAGGCGGCTGATTTCAGGGGGAGGATTCCGAGCTCGTCGCGGAGTTTATCATCAGAGAAGTCGTATTCGCCGAGCATGTTGATGTGTGCCCAGGCCATTGGGGCGTGTGCGGCGATCGTGCGACGCAGGTTTTCTTTGGTTTCCTCATCCGGGGCCCTTTCGAGTTGGTGGGCGAGGTAGAGGTAGTTCCAACAGATGATGCTGTTTTTGATGAGGCGGTTGCAGGCCTCGGCGATCTCCTGTTCCTCTTTTTCGGCTTGGGTGAACTCGCGGGGATTGCCAACGGCGACAGCGCGGGTGAAGCGGTTGGCGAGTTCGACCTTGTTGAGCTGACGTTCGATGGCCTGCCGCAGGCTCAGGTCATCGACATAGCGCAGGATGAACAGCGATTTGATGATCTGCCCGAAGGCTTTCAGAGTCTGATAGAGCGCGTGCTGCCGGGAATAGGAATTGAGCCGCCGGAAGATGTCGGACGCGGTGTTTTCCTTGAGCTTGATGGTGGCGACCAGACGTAACAGAGCATCCCAGTTTTCGCGGATCAGGGTCTCATTGATGGTTTTGTCCGGCGCGATGATCCAATCATGATCCCTTGGGCGGTCCGGCTTGAAGATGTAGAGGGTCTGTTTTCCAATGCCTTTGATCCGTGGGGCGAAGGAAAAGCCCAGCAGGTGCGTCATCCCGAAGATGGCTTCGGTGTAGCCGTGGCTGTCGGTGGAATGGATGTCACTTTTTGGCAGATCGAAACATCGTTTGCGCTCACGGAAGTCGAATACTGGCGGACCGTCAAACGCCTCTTGCTCGGAGGGTGAAAGGATTTGCATTCGGGGCATGAGGCTCTCCGTCATAGTGGTGTCCGGGAATCGGTCGTTTGACGGCCCCGTGCTTTTCTGTCCGTTAATATGGCTTGACAACGGAATGACGGACAAGATGATTGGCGGATGGAAAAACGGACAAAGACTGCAGAATTTGTTGCTCCGGTCGGATATGCGCGCATCTCAACGGCCGATCAATCGCTGGCCCCACAGATCGACGCGCTCAAGGCGGCCGGTTGCGGGGAGATATTTGAAGATTGCGTATCTGGTGCCAAGACGGATCGACCAGGATTAAATCAAGCGCTCGATCACTTACGTTCCGGTGACGCGCTGATTGTCTGGAAGCTCGACCGTCTCGGTCGTAGCATGAGTCACCTGATTGATACGGTTCGCGACT
>NZ_JBLWVF010000044.1:0-7983 GCF_048268605.1 Primorskyibacter flagellatus | reverse complement strand
TTAATATTGACTAAGCGATTGTACCGCAAGGCTTTATCATGATTGGATGACTGAAAAAGTAACCGCTCTACGATCATCTGAAGTGATCCAAATAAAGCGGTTCGAGTGAAATGAGAGTGAGTCACAGCGGCTTCGGTATCGTCAGCTCTTTGTTTAGAATACGCGAAGTCGTGTACTTTGGTGTGCGAAAGCGATTAAAAAGTGACGGCGTCCCGAGACGCCGTCAGCTTAGAACGGGTTTAGTTATCCCTGTTGGTGAGGTAGACGTTGAGCCAACGACGGCTGAGCATACGATATAAATAGAGGGAACCGCGCAACCACCAGTCGGCAAACATACCAAGCCAGATTCCGTAGATTCCCAGCTGTGCATAGATACCCAGCAGATAGCCAAGCACAATCCGGCATCCCCACATGCTGAGGATCGCCGTCCACATGCTGTACTTCACATCTTTGGCGCCTTTAAACGCAGCAGGTAGCACGAATGAAGCCGCCCAAATAGGCATCATCAGCGCATTGAGATAGATAAGATTGACTACTACGTCAATCACCGCCGGATCATCGGTGTAAATCGCGCCAATTTGATCGGCAAATGGCACGGTCATAATGCCCAACACGATCAACGCTGCGGTTGACAGCCAGAGGATCAGTTGCATTTCCAGTCGCGCGGTTCGGGTCTGGTTCTGACCAAGGCGCTTGCCAATCAGCACCGTTGCAGCCATGGCCAACGCATTGCCGGGAATATTGATAAACAGCAGGACGGAAAAAGTGACCACGTTACCCGCCATGACAATCGTGCCCATGCCTGCGACCATGATTTGTGTAATGAGTTTGCCAATGTTAAACATTAGCGACTCGATGCTGGCAGGTACGCCGATGACCAAGATTTCTTTGAGGATTAAACGGCTGAACGGTTTGAGAAATTCACTGGCTGGCACGCGCAGCGAACTGTTGTGAGTGAGCACAAACAGAATCATTCCCGCACCAATCCAGCGAGCAGCACTGATACCAATCCCTGCTCCTAGCATCCCCAAGCCACTCCAGTGCAGGGCTTCAATGCCGTAAATCAATGGGTAGCTGATGACGATATTGAGGATATTCATCAGTATATTGGTCGTTGCGGGCGAGCGTGAATTGCCTACCGCGCGCAAAATGCCACTGCCTGAGAGCGTGATCGCCAGTGCCGGATAGCTTAGTGCAATCATCTTGAGGTATTGATCGGCAAGCGCTATTACCTCTGGCTCTGCGCCGTAGGCCACCACCGTCAGAATGGGCCCGGCAAACAGAAACATCGCCACGCAGCAGACTAAGCTGACCAACACGCCGAGGTTCATCACCTGATTGGCACCAAACAGTGCTTTTTGCCGATCCCGGCGACCAAAGGCCTGAGCAATCAATACCGATCCGCCGAGCGCGATCGCCGTGAGCAGTGACAGGATAATGTAGGTCACGCTGTCGGTGATGCCTACAGCGGCGGTGGCATCTTTACCAATCCGGCTGACCAGAATGGTGCTGACGATCCCCATTAACACCACGCAGACCAACTCAACCAGAATAGGCCAGGTAAAAGGCAGAATACTGCGCTGAACTAATACGCGATGACGATAGCGCATACGCCAGCGTCGCTTTGGCGTTTGGGAGCAAGGCGGTTCGGAGTCAGGTCGGGCAACCGGCTCCGCTTCTGAAGAAAAACTGTCAGACAAAATTCACTTCCATCAATAAAAGAGAAGAGCGTTCAGGCCGCTGACGTCTGATTGTAAATGACGTCGTAGTCGTACACCGTTTTGATGACATTGCCTACGAGGCGCTCTCCGTGTAGGTAGCCACCTTTGGAAATCATCACGGGAATGTCGGCGTATATACCCAGATGAGCCGCTTCAAGAGCCAGCAACGCATAAGGCAGTGGATCATCGAGTCGTACATAACGATGCTGCGGTCCGGGTAAGAAGAAGCCAGCATGATAGTGCTGATGCAGCAGATTTTCTGCGACATCGTCGGCTAAACGCAGCAATCTTTCATCTTGACTGGTAGCGTGAAGCTCAAGGATTGCCATGAGCAGATAAGCTGAAGCCAGCGTCGTCTGCTTGGCCACATGTATCGCGTGCAAGTTTGCTGCATTGAGCTCTCCCAAACCGAAGCGTTTCCACATGCGCACGGTGAGATCACGCAGCATAGCGTCTTCACTTTGCAGGCTGGCACGGATCAGAGTAAGCAGATAGGCAGGGTCGGTCGGTTGTCTGGCCAAAGTTGTGCCTTTATCGCCATAGTAACCGTCGCGCACAAACGTATAGCCAGTCATGTCTTCGCCGCTGTTCCACATCGGAATCATTCGGTTGTTGGTTTCATCCCAGGCATGGGCAAAATATGCCGTGATGCCTTCAATCGCCCACTGGCACATCTGCGGTTCATCCAGCAGCTTAGCGCATTCGAGGATCGCTAGCGGATTATCGACCACTACCGGCCAGCTGTCGCGAAACAGCACATTGGCTTCACGGGCAATCTCGCCAAATTCAGGGCCGAACTGGCGTTTTGCCCGATCGCCAAACCAAGAGTAAGTTAGAGTGTCGTCGTCCGGAATCGGCTGACGTTGCAATGGCGAAGAGAACTGATACACCGGCATGCCTGTTTGTGGGTGACGCGCCAGAACAAACTGCTGATAAAGATGCTTTGCCCAACTCTTGGCATCTTCGTCTTGTGTGTAGTGGAAATAATGACTGGCGGCGTAGATAAGATCGGTGGCGGCGTTAACAAATGTCAGACCAACTGTTTCGGGCAGTGTAGGCCAGAGCGCTGTGTCAACCACAGGCTGCGGATGGTGGCGACTAAACAGCTCAGGATCAAAGTGTTGACCATATTCTCCGTGACGGCTGAGATCGAGCTTTTCCCAATCGGAAACGTGCGCCGCCCAGAAACCTTTGAGAAACGTTTCGGTTTTCGCTGGATTGACCTGATGCAAAAAAGTATAGAAAGGGAAATGATGTTTGAGCTCGTGCACGCACTCTTTGCTGGCCGGGCCTTCAATATTGCCGTTTTGCCAATGAATAAATCGATGGCCACCCCAGTGAAATAGGCCGCTGGCATCATCGACGTAATGATCGAGAAAATAGGCTGTAATATGGCGCGCCTGCTTATCAAAGCTTGGGTCTTGAGTGAGGGTACTGAGCGCGGTCAGACCACGTAGAAAATTCTGCTGGCTGGCGAAATTGCTCATCGGTACGCGCTGGCCATCCGGGTATGTCCAGTGGACTGTCTGCAAGGTTTGGATATCAATACCATCGGCTAGCAGCGGCGAGGTCGGAGAGGTCGCCAGTTGCAACAGGCGCTGATAGTAATCAATCAGTAACGGGAGATGAGAATATCGGGTGAAAGCCATAGTGCCACTCCATTTTAGTGTCTGGGAATAAGAAGTTCCGCGCAGCAGTAACGGATGATGGATTCGAGTGAGTCGCATAGGGGGAAGCGGCTTGTGCTATGCGAGCTACTTATCCATGGCGACTCAGTACTTCTGCGTCAAAAACACCCCAAAAAAGGTTCTGATATCAAGTGCATGGTTAATTCATGCGTTTCAATACACGGTTACCGCGTCGCAGGAAGTTTTTCGCGGCTTCTTCGACGCTGGACTGGCCATAGTCAAGATGTTGCATCTCCTCGCTGAATAGTTCCATTAATTGCGCATTATCGGTGTAGGTGGTAGGCATGATTCTCTGAGGCAGCGCTTTCGCCTGCTCGTAGCCAAGGAACGACAGGCTGTTCGGGTTGATGTGGCCGCTTTGTTGCAGTGTCGACAGACCAGACTGGCTCATTGGGATGCCGCGAGTCAGCCCGAGAGCTTTGACGCCGTCAGGATCGTTGAGCAGAAAGTTCACCAGTTTCGCTGCTTCTTGAGGGTGTTTGGTATTACGGCCGATAGAGAACATCATCGATGGTCGAGCCAGCAAGCCAGTTTCTACAGCATTGTTTGTCATTGGATAGGGACCTAACTCTAGTGACATCGGTGGCTGCAGGTTGTCGGCGTATTTCTCAACCGCGGTATCCCACATGTAGATACCGCCAAAACGGCCGTCGATCCAAGGACGCATTTCGTACAGGTTGCCCTTGCCGTAAGAAGAGAACTCTTTGGTAGACGGGAACACGTGGTTTTTAACCTGATCCACATACAGCTGGAAAAACTCGGTCATCTCTTTGTCGCTGAACGCCAGCAGGTTGGTGTCGTGGCTGATGATGTCTTTGCCATGTTTTTGAATGAACAGAGAACGGTTCATTGCAAACACGTCACGCGCTTCAATCACCAATGGGTAGTAGCCGTCGCCGAGGTTTTGCTTGAATGCCTGACCTGCATTCATCAGATCATCCCAGCTTTTCGGATAGCCCACGCCCGCTTTCGCCCAGATATCCTTGTTGTAGTAGAACACGCGAGAGGTCATGCTCACAGGCAGACCGTTGATTTTGCCGTCAACGGAAGTCATGTTGATGGCCTGCTGCGGGAACTGAGCCACCTGCAACGAATCTTTGTTCTGGTTCATGTCGTAGAAGCCACCGCCATCGCGGGAGAAGATGGGCAGCCAGTTCCAGTTGGTTTGCATCACATCTGGCTCAGTGTTGCCTGCAATTTGCGTGGTCAGGCGAGATAAGTGACCATCCCAACCAGTGTATTCCCCTTTGACGACGATATCCGGGTATTTTTCGTGGAATTTTTCCAGCGCTTTCAAGGTTGCCTGGTGGCGGGCATTACCACCCCACCAGGACATACGCAGTTCAGTTTGCGCGTAGGCATTGGCAGCCATGCCACCGAGTGCGAGCGCAGTCAGCGTTGATAGCAGTGTTCTCTTCATGTTCATAGGGTTAGCCTCCAAGCTATTTTATTTTTTTAGCGAGATGTTCTTTTCGGTTTCTTTGTCGAAAATGTGTGCTTTGTTCATGTCCACCATGAAGGTCACACCGCGTTTCAATTCCATGTTGAGCTTGGCCTTCACATCGTCGATCGGCACACGAGCAGTGAACTCTTCTTTGCCGACTCGGAAGTAAACAAACACTTCGTGGCCCATGTTTTCCATGCGAATCACATCGCCAGTCAGCGCTTGCACACCTTCGGGAATATCGTCGGTGAGCGCTAGCGTGATGTTGTCCGGGCGAATGCCGAGTACGGTTGTGCGATAACCAGTGGCTTTGATGCTGGTGGCTTTATTCGCAGGCAGAGTGAGGTGTTGACCTTCCAGCGACACCACTAACTCGCCGTCGATGTCATCCAGCGTAACGTCGCGCAGGTTCATTTCTGGTGCACCGATGAAACCGGCGACGAACATATTGACCGGGTTGTTGTACAACTCTTCCGGCGTGTCGACTTGCATGATTTCACCGAGTTTCATCACGCAGATGCGATCGCCCATGGTCATGGCTTCGGTTTGGTCATGCGTGACGTACACCGCGGTCGCGGGACGATTTTCCGCTTTCAGATGCTTGTGCAGATCCGAAATACGCACACGCATGGAAGCGCGAAGTTTGGCATCGAGGTTAGAAAGTGGTTCGTCGAACAGGAAGACGTCCGGCTTTTTCACGATAGCGCGGCCCACTGCCACACGTTGCGCTTGACCTCCAGACAACTGGCGCGGCAGACGTTCAAGCAGATCTTCGATCTCCAGGACCTTGGCGGCCTCATTCACACGTTGGTCGATTTCTGTCTTCGGTAGCTTTTGCAGCTTGAGGCCAAAGCCGAGGTTTTCGCGCACGGTCATGTGCGGGTACAGCGCGTAGTTCTGAAACACCATCGCGATGCCGCGATCTTTCGGTGGCAGGTTGTTCACAATCTTGTTGCCGATGGTGACTTCGCCACCGGTGATGTTTTCCAGGCCGGCTAGCATGCGCAGCGTGGTGGATTTGGCACAGCCCGACGGGCCGACGATCACCAGAAACTCTCCGTCAAGAATGGTCAGATCGATGCCATGTACTGCTTTGAATCCGTTGGAATAGACTTTTTCCAGTTTGTTGAATTTGACTTCAGCCATTGTTTTAACTCCAAAACCTGTTTAATTCCAAAATCAGCCTTTAATGCCACTGCTGGTCACGCCTTCCACGAAATATTTCTGAGACATGAAGAACACGATGATCGATGGGATGATGGCGATCGATGCCATAGCCAGAATCTCGTTCCATCGCGCACCTTCAGTGACGTCGATAGACATTTTCAGAGCTAGGGCAATCGGATACTTCTCGACGCTCGATACGTAGATCAATGGGCCCAGGAAGTCGTTCACCGACCACATGAACTGGAACAGCGCCACCGAGATGATGGCCGGGCGAATCACCGGAACCACGACGTACCACAACACCTGGAAAGAGTTACAGCCGTCAATCATCGCCGCTTCTTCCATATCGGTGGGTACGCCGCGCAGGAATTGCACCAACATAAAGACGAAGAAACCTTGAGTGGCGAAGGCCAGTGGTAGATAGAGCGGTAAGTAGCTGTCTAGCAGACCCATTTCACGGAACATTAAATACTGAGGAATCAGCAGCACCGACTGAGGCAGCAAAATGGAGGCGATCAAGGTCGCGAACCAAAACTTCTTCCACGGAATATCAAAGCGGGCGAAGGCGTAAGCGACGATGGTGGAGGAGACTACGGTAAAGAACACTTTTGGCAGCACATACAAAAAGGTGTTCATGATGTAGTGGCTGAAGGTGAACTCGGTACCGGTTTTCCAACCGTTAATGAATCCTTCTAGGCTCCATTCGCTGGGAATTAGGCTCATGGAAGAGAATATTTCATGGTTGGGTTTCATGGCGGCGGAGAACATCCACAGCAAGGGGTAGAGCATCATAATGCCGACGATGATTAACACGGTGTAGCGAATAGTGGCGTTGATCTTTTCACGGCGCAGTGTGCGTTCATTCTCGACGTTACTGGCGCGGATTTCGCTGGCCTCGTTTTGAACAGTGATGGTTGTAGACATGATTATTTACCTCCCTTGTCACCGGAATAAAACACCCAGTATTTTGATGAACGGAATGTGATGGCGGTGAAAATCGCTACAACAATAAACAGCGACCAAGCAAGCGCGCTGCCGTAGCCCATGTCGAAGAACTTAAACGCAGTTTCGTAGATGTAGAGTGAGATTAGATACGTCGACTTCATTGGGCCGCCGCCAGTGACGACGTAAGGCGCCGTGAACTCCTGGAAGGCTTGCGTGGTTTGCATGATGAAGTTGAAGAAAATCACAGGCGTGATCAATGGCACGGTCACTTTCATGAACATTTGCCACTTGTTGGCACCGTCAATCAGGGCCGCTTCATACTGAGATTGCGGCACGTTCTGCAGAGCCGCGAGGAAGATCACCATCGCTGACCCGAACTGCCATGCTCGCAGTAGCGTGATCGAGAACAGAGCAAACGAGGGTTCGCCAAGCCAGTTGACCGGGTCGATGCCAATAAAGCCCAGCATGCCGTTTAACACACCATCGATGGCAAACAGAGCGCGCCACAGAACAGCGATCGCAATGCTGCTGCCGAGAATCGACGGAATATAGTAAGCGGTGCGGAAAAAGCCGATACCCTTGAGCTTAAAGTTCAGGATAAAGGCTATAAACAGCGCAAACGCTAATTTGACTGGAATGGTCAAGAAAACGTACGCGAAGGTTACGCCCATTGATTTCCAGAATAAATCGTCCTCTGTGAGCATGTAACGATAGTTCTCGATGCCGACAAATCTGGGGTAGGTCATTAGGTCATAATCGGTAAAACTCATCAAAAATGACGAAACAAAAGGAAAGGCGGTAAACACAATCAACCCTATGATGTAGGGAGATAGGTACGCCAATCCTAGCTTACGACTTTCATACATTTTATCGTCCTCGTTAGTTTATTTTTTGCTAAACAAGAATTCATTTTTTGACTCTAATTTTTAGCTTATGAAATTCATTTAACGCAGATAAATAATGAAATTCTACAGAGTTAAACGATAAATGTGATCGGAGTTATTTTTTTTGGTTAACA
>NZ_JBLWVF010000043.1:0-8037 GCF_048268605.1 Primorskyibacter flagellatus | reverse complement strand
ATGACCGTCCTCCTTTGTGGATCATCGTAGACCCACCTTGGCACATTGATGCCGTCGGGGGGTGGTCACATCATCAACGCCAATCCAAATCCCAAAATACTGATAATGTTTGAAAAAGTGACGTTTCCGCTACGGTGCAATTTTCGTCTACCTGACATTTTTTTCTGTTCGGGGACTATGCCGCTTTGAAAAATTGGTGAGATACAACTTAAAACATGTGCATTAAATGCAACTAAAGTGTTAATATTTGCAATTTACGCAATATAACTTGGCAGCTACGTTTGCTCTACAAACAAGGGAGGATAATATGAAAAATTACAGGTGGTGCATGCTGTGCGCTGCAAGTGCAATTGCGCTTGCTACTTCGTTCGGACCGGCCGTTGCAGGCCCTGATGACGACACGCTTCGCGCAGCGATGGCTGAGGAAATTCTGAACCTCGATTACAATTACACGACAAAGCGCGAATACATCATTCTGGCGCAGTTGACGGACACGACGCTGTTCGAACTCGACCCTGAGACGCAAAAGATAAAACCGGCAGTCGCAACCGGATATGATTGGATTGACGACACGACGCTTGATATCACGCTGCGCGACGACGTAAAATTTCACGACGGGTCAAAACTCACTGCTGACGATGTGGCATATACCTACAATTGGATCGCCAACGCGGACAGTGAAAGCAACGCCACCGGGGTGGTTGATCGTTGGTTGGACAAAGCCGAAGTGACATCATCCACCACGGTGCGGTTCCACCTGAAATCGGTTTATCCTCTGGTTCTGCGGGATATGGCAAACCGGATCATGCTACGCAAGGCGGGTGCCTATAATGCGAATGGCGAGATTAACCGCGATGCGATGGCAAGCAACCTGATCAGCACGGGCCCCTACAAGGTGGCCAGCTTTGAGCCCGGGACCGAATTGGTGCTGGAACGGTTTGACGATTACTTTGGTGACAAGCCTGAAATCGGAAAGATCATCGTGCGCAACATCCCCGATATCGGGACACAGCAGGCAGAACTGATGTCTGGTGGTCTGGATTGGATGTTCAAAGTCCCGCTTGATCTGGCTGAAAGCCTTGGGGCCACGCCAATGGCCGCGCATAGTTCGGGCGCGGACCTGCGTGTCGGGTTCCTTGTGCTGGATGCGGGCGGATACACAGACCCTGATGGGCCGCTGACCAACGTATTAGTGCGCCGTGCGATCAACCATGCGCTGAACACTGAAGAAATGGCTGAATACCTGATCGGCGGTTCGGCAGAGGCGATCCACACAGCGTGTCATCCCGCGCAATTCGGTTGCGATCAAAGCTCGACCGCGTATCCTTACGACCCTGAAAAGGCCAAAGAACTTTTGGTTGAAGCAGGGTATCCAGATGGCTTTCCATTGGAAATCTGGGCGTACCGCGACAAAGCCGCATCCGAGTCTATCGCTGCTGATCTCACTGCGGTCGGCATTGATGTTGATCTGCGTTATGTTAAACTGGGTAGCCTGAATCAGGCCCGTGCTGCGCGCGAAATCCCCGCCTACTTTGGCACATGGGGATCGGGTGGTACTGCGGACACAGCCGCCATCGCGCGGATTCACTTTGCTGATGAATCTGACCGGAACATGTCGGGCGACGATGCTTTGGCTCAGTTGGTTCTCTCTGCCGAGCAAACCACGGACCAAGCTGCGCGCAAGGAAATTTATTCAGAAGCAATTGGTAAAATCGCTGACGAAGCCTATTGGGCCCCGTTGTTTTCGTACTCCGCCAATTATCTGCTGTCGCCAGAACTGAATTTTCCGCTTGATCCTGACGGATTGCCCCGTCTTCAAAATTCCAGCTGGAAGTAAAGTGATCTCAGCGGGGGCCATATCGGGCCCTCGCACCAATAAGGATTCCTGACATGCTGCGATATATCGCGCTGCGCGCCCTACTCGCGTTGCTGGTCGCCTTTACAGTCTCGCTTGCTGCTTTTTTACTGCTGAACGTTGCAGCAGATCCGGCCCAAGCAATCGCTGGCGAAGACGCAACCCCCGAAGTCATCGATGCCATTCGGGCACGTTATGGCTTGGATCGGTCTTTGGCAGTTCGTTACTTAGATTGGCTTGGCGGTGTGCTGCGCGGTGATTTTGGTGAGAGCTATTATTGGCACCAACCGGTTGCTTCGCTTGTCTGGGACCGTACGGATGAGACGATCACATTGGCGCTGTCGGCGCTGATGGTTACGATCCTTATTGCACTTCCCCTCGGCGCGCTGGCCGCGCTCAACCCCAATAGCTGGATCGACCGTTTTGCCCTTGGCGTCGCTGTGTCTGCCCAAGCGGTGCCAAACTTCTGGCTTGGTCTGATTATGATCATCGTCTTTGGCGTGACCTTTCCGATCTTTCCAGTGTCCGGGGATGACACATGGAGGCATTTTGTGTTGCCAGCCTTTGTGCTTGGCGCGTCGTCTGTGCCTGCGGTTATGCGGCTTACCCGCACGGGTTTGATTGAGGTGATGGGCGCAGATTATGTGCGCACTGCCCGCTCTAAAGGGTTTCGCGGAGGTGCCTTGCTGCGACGCCACGCCATGCGCAACGCGCTGTTGCCGGTGATTTCGGTGCTGGCAGTGCAGCTTGGCCAGAAATTTGGCGGTTCGGTCATCACCGAGTCGATATTCGCTATCAACGGCCTTGGTCGACTGGCGCTTGAATCGATCCTCGGCGCGGACATCCCGACCGTGCAAATGCTGATCTTCGTTTTCGCTATCGTCTTTGTCGCCATGAACCTGATCGCCGACATTCTGAATGCGGCGCTTGACCCGAGGATTCGTATCGGATGACCAGTTTAGATACTTCAAATGTCGCAGCGGATGGCCTCGATCCGCAAATTGATGCCAACGAGATGGGCGCGCTGACACCCCGCCAAATTTTTCGGGCGCGCGTATTGGGCCACCGCGGGTTTCTATTCGGGTTTGGCATTATCGCTGTACTTGTCCTGATCGCCATATTTGCACCGTTCATTGCACCGCATGATCCTTATGTGCAGTCTTTGTCGTCGCGCATGTTGCCGCCAGTTTGGGCTGACGGCGGGTCTTGGGACTATATCCTTGGGTCTGATCAGAACGGTCGCGATTATCTAAGCCGGTTGATTTACGGCACGCGCGTGTCGATCACCATCGGTTTGGGCGCTGCGTCGGTTGGACTGTTTATCGGTGTGACGCTTGGAGTGATCGCGGGCTATTTCGGTGGCTGGGTCGATCATGGAATATCGTTTCTGCTTACCGCGCAGCTTGCATTGCCCGGTCTGCTGCTGGCAATGGCGCTGGTGTTCATTATCGGGCCATCAATCTGGGTGGTAATCGGCATCGTTGGCGTGCTGCACTGGACGTATTATCTGGTGGTTACGCGCGCTGCGACGCAACGCATCCGTTCGCAGGATTTCATCGCCGCAGCGCAGGCATCGGGGGCGACATCGCGTCAGATCATCTGGCACGAGATCCTACCCAATTTGCTGAGTTCGATCATCGTGATTTTTACCTTCGAATTGGGCATCGCGATCCTTGCCGAAAGCTCGCTGTCGTTTCTGGGTGTCGGCATACAGCCGCCAACACCGTCATGGGGGCTGATGATTGCCGAAGGCAAACAGGCGATGTTTTACCGCCCGTGGTTGGTGGTTTTACCAGGTATTTGCCTCTTCTTTCTTGTGATTGGTGCCAATCTTATGGGCGACGGGCTGCGCGACATCACATCACCAGAGGGGCGCAACGGATGAGCATGCTTCTTGATATTCAGAACCTGAGTGTTTCGCTGCACCTGTCGGGCGGTACACTGCGCGCGGTTCGGGATGCGTCCTTTACTATCGAGCGCGGTGAAAGCCTTGGCATTGTGGGGGAAAGCGGATCGGGTAAATCGCTGACAGCGCTGGCGATCATGCGGCTGTTGCCGCGCGGGGCAGATGTTACGGCAAAGCGGTTGGCGTTCGATGGTCAGGCATTGCCTGAATTGTCGGATGTCGCCTTTTCCAAATCCATACCCGGCCCAAAGATCGGCATGATCTTTCAAGAGCCGATGACATCGCTGAACCCCGTATACACCATCGGCCGCCAGATGACCGAGGCTGCTGTGGCACTCAGGATGTTGACTGCGCCTGCTGCACGTCAAAAGGCGATAGATCTGCTGGACCGCGTGGGTATTCCTGATGCCGCGGCGCGGCTCGACCAATTCCCGCATCAAATGTCTGGCGGACAACGTCAGCGCGTGATGATCGCCATGACCCTCATGTTAGATCCTGATTTGTTGATCGCGGATGAACCCACCACTGCGCTTGATGTGACGGTTCAGGCACAAATTCTGGATTTGCTGGATGATCTTCGCCGCGAGCGACAGATGGGAATGATCCTGATTTCCCACGATCTGGCGGTGGTCGCAGAGCGCACCGATAAGGTTGCCGTGATGTACGGCGGCGAGATCATCGAACAAGGCACCTCGGCCGAGGTGCTGCGCGCCCCCGCACATCCCTATACGCAGTCTTTGCTGCAGGCGATTCCGCATCTTGGTGGCGTGCCCGGACGGTTGGGGGCGATCCCCGGAACGGTGCCGTCGTTGATACATCCGCCCAAGGGCTGCATTTTTGCGCCTCGGTGCAGTTTCCGTCGCCCCGAATGCACTGCAGCACGACCGCCACAAAAGACACATGGCGGCGATCACTTGGTGACTTGCGTATTGGACGAGCCACCAATCCAGAAACCGCATGTCGAAGCTTTGTTAGGTTTGGGCGCACTGGCAGGGGCCGAAGATGTTCTCGTCGCGGAAAACGTCACCCAGATTTTCCATTCTCGCAAGGGTCTGTTTGGGCCCAAGCGCGAGATACGGGCGCTGGATAACGTTTCATTGACGCTGAAACGCGGTGAGACACTGGCCGTGATCGGCGAAAGCGGGTCCGGAAAATCGACGCTCGCCCGTATTCTGTTGGGGTTGTCAGCCCCGACTGAGGGTAAGGTCAGCATGCTTGGCAAAGAGATCTCGACGCTTTGTGGCACCGAACGTGCGTCGTTCGTTCAACCCGTGTTTCAAGATCCCTATTCTTCGCTAAACCCGCGTCGGCGTCTGTCCGAGATCATTGCCCGCCCGTTGGCGTTGCGCGGTGATAGCGACCAAACCTCGCGGGGAAAAGCCGTTGAAGAGGCGATGGATCTTGTACGTCTGCCGAAACGCCTCCTGCATTCGTACCCTTCGCAATTGTCTGGCGGGCAACGCCAAAGGGTTGCCATCGCTCGCGCTCTCGTGACTCGCCCCGAGGCACTGATCTGTGACGAGCCGACGTCAGCGCTTGATGTTTCTGTGCAGGCGCAAATTCTGAATTTGCTGGATGATCTGCGCGCCGAAATGGGTCTGACCAGTCTGCTAATCACGCATGACATGGCGGTGGTGCATCAAGTCGCTGACCGCGTTGTCGTTATGTATCAAGGACGTATCGTCGAAGAAGGCCCGGCTCGCGACGTACTGGTCAATCCACAGGACGATTACACCACACGCCTGCTCGCCGCCGCCCCGCGTTTTGAATCTGAACTGGAGGGTGCCGTATGACCCTGACGCCCGCAACCCTTTTTGCTCGTGAAACAATTTGGCAATCTTGGCTCGATATTGAGGCCACATTGGCCGAGGTTCAGGCCGAAATGGGTATGATCCCGGACTGGGCCGCTCAGGGTATCCGTAAGGCTGCGACTTTGGAACGGCTGGGCGCAGATGCTTTGCGCGCTGATATTGCAGTGACGCATGCGCCGGTTCTGTCGATGTCTCGTTTACTGTCGCAGGCTGCGGGTGATGCGGGGGCCTATGTTCATTGGGGGGCAACCACCCAGAATGTCATGCAAACTGCACGCATCTTGTTGGTACGCGAGGCGGATATCAGAATTCGAGAGGCTTTGGATGGATCCCTAATCCGGCTGGCCGACATGGCGGAAGCCCACGCACAGACACTGATGGCGGGCCGGACCAATCGACAGCATGCATTGCCAATCACCTTTGGTTTCAAGGTTGCGGGCTGGATAGAGGAACTGTCTCGTGCCGTTGATCGGTTAGACGGGGGCAAGCGCCGTCTATCTGTGCTGCCGTTCGGTGGTGCCGTCGGCGCGATGCATGCCTACGGCACAGACGGAAAAGAGCTGAACGCACGTCTGGCCGCGCGTTTGGGGTTGGCCCCGATGATTGTCGCGGGGCGCGCAGTCAACGATGTATTTGCGGACTATGTTCTCCAGCTTTCGCTTCTTGCGATGAGCATCGAGCGTATTGCGGGCGAGATCTATCTGTTGATGACAGAAGAGATCGGCGAAGTTTCTGAACGCTTGGACTCGGGGACCGTCGGCTCATCGACCATGCCGCATAAGATTAATCCAAAATATGTTGTTGGTGTCTTGTCGGCCGCTATGGAATTGCGCTGCATCGCCGGCACTGCGCTGGAAACCGGACGCTCCAGTCATGAAGGAGATGCAGCGCCCAACCAACTTGTCAGCAACCTGCTGGATCGCGCTGTACCTCTTGCTTGGACCCTCAGCCAAGATTTCGCGGCTCTGCTCAGCCGGACCCAGGTAAATGCAGCACGCATGGCGGCAAATGCCCAGCGGAGCGGCGGCGCGATTGCTACTGAACAGTTGATGATGCTGTTGGCCCCAATGACAGGACGCGCAAAGGCACATGACCTGATCCACCATGCATTGGACCATCGCACCAACCCCGAGATGTCGGTGATTGATGCCATGATTGCGGACCCTGACATCATGGCGCATCTACAAAAGGATCAGGTCCAAACGGCGCTGGATCCGGCTGGCTATGTTGGCGACAGCGTTCGCATTTCGCACGATGCGGCAGCAATGGCGCGGAGTTTGATCAAGGCCCGTTAGATAAGATAAATTAAATGTCGCGCGTCTTGCTCTGCCTCACGGCGCGCTTCAATATGGGCGGATATCCCATCCAGAATGACCTCGGACATTTCCGTTCGCGGACCTTTAGCGTGGACGCTTGCATAGGTCAGCCATTCGTCCGTGCCCATCGGACGCATCGCCAACCCTTGCATCGCGGCAGGTGGCAGCATAGCGGCATCAATCAAGGTCAGCCCAAGGCCTTGACGGACCATCTCGATGGTCACCAGCGTAGAGCCGGTTTCAAAGGCAATCTTTGGTCGAATACCAGACTTGCCCATCACTTCATCAAGTCTGGAGCGCCACCGTTGTCCAATGCCCAATGTTACTAACGGCACGTCGGCAAGCATTTGCGGATCGATCTCAGACTCCGACGTTAGGGGGTGATCATCGGGCATCAACAAACACAACCGCGAACGCAAGAACGGCATAATATCCAGCGGGATGATTTCATTTTCGAGCGGGAGCGAGATCAGCCCCATATTATAACCCCGCACCGCCACCTTGCTTTCAATTTCGAAACGGCTCTCGACGTGGACAGTGCATTGTAATTCGACCCCTTCGCGGCGCAGTCTTGCGATGGTCGGCACCACTAAACCATTTGCCAGTGGTGCCGCCGTCACAACTGACAGCCAATTACGGGTACGGGTGCGAATGTCGCGCGCAATCTCGGGAATTTCGTCGATGCCATCCAGCGTGTTAGAAATCTGCTGATAAAATTGCATACCCTCGTCTGAAAGTTCCAGACTACGCTTGTCGCGGGAAAAGAGTGTGAGGGAAATTTGCCCCTCCAGCTGAGTAAGCAGTCGGCTTGCCGCGGAGGCCGATAGGTTCAGCCTGTTGGCCGCCTCTGAGAGAGAGCCCGTCGCGACAACATAGCGAAAGAGGCGCAACCCTTTGAGATTCACTATCGCTCCTATCGCATGTGCTTTTCGCAACAGATACGTGGAACGTTGCGGTCAGATCAAGCTAACTTTTGTATTCACCCTGACGCGTCCTGCTAGAGTCAGGATGCATTGATTTTCGTCGCTCAGCGTGCTTCACGGCTCGGAAAATGGAGCGGTGACATGAGCGTCCTTTTCTGGCTGACCGACGCGCAGATGGCACGTCTGGAACCATTCTTTCCGAAATCACATGGCAAGCCTCGGGTCG
>NZ_JBLWVF010000042.1:0-8995 GCF_048268605.1 Primorskyibacter flagellatus | reverse complement strand
GCTGCCGTTCTTGACGGGCGATTGACTGTCGCTCACAGGAAACTGGCCGCCTGACCACCAGGTTTTGCCCACTCCCGCCATCGGTACCGACAATATCCGCGCATTGTGCGAGGTTGAGGGCGTCAAGGGTGTGAAATGGGCGACCCCCAACCCGATGAAACTGGCCGAGGCGAAAGCGGCCTGCGATACGTCTATCGTGTGGGTCGGCGGTTTGGCCGAGGTTTGGGCGCCTGTGTTTTACGCAGTTGGCGCGCGTGGGTTTACCTCGGGTATGATAAACATTTGGCCCGCACGCTCGCTTGCGATTCATGCGGCATTGGAAGCTGGTGATTATGCTGGCGCAAATGCGCTTATCCGCACGATGAAACCGTTTGAGGATGTACGTTCGGAAGAGTTGAACGGCACCAATGTGACCGGCGTAAAGGCGGCGCTGCAGGCCATTGGCCGCGATTGCGGGCCAACACGCGCGCCTTCCGCCTGGCCGCTTACGCAGCCACAGCAGGCAACCATGACGGCGTTCTTGAAAGAAAACGGCTTGATCTAGGGCCAAATGCACGGCGCGCATCCCGCTGGCTGTGTTTGTAAATATGCGGATGGGGCAGACCCCTTCGTCAGCTACAGGAATTTAGACATGAACCAAGTGACCTTCACCCCTCATGGAAACCATCTGATCGCTGGAGAATGGGTGTCATCCGAACAGCGGTTTGACAGTGAACCGGCCTATGGCCCCGCGCATTCTTACTCGGTCGGCAGTGTCGACCTGGTGGATCGCGCCTGTGTGGCGGCGGAACAGGCGTTTGCTGTTTATGGCTGGTCGGACCGCGAAACCCGTGCGACATTTCTGGAAACCATCGCGGATGAGATAGAGGTGCGCGGCCCGCAGATCACCGAAATCGGCACGTCTGAAACCGGCCTTCCCGCCGCCCGTCTTGAAGGCGAACGGGGCCGGACCACTGGCCAGTTGCGCCTTTTTGCGGATCATATCCGCAAAGGCGACTATCTGGATCGTCGCCATGATGCAGCTTTGCCGGATCGTAAACCGGTGCCGCGCCCGGAAATGTACATGATGCAGCGTCCTGTCGGGCCGGTTGCGGTTTTTGGGGCCTCGAATTTTCCTTTAGCGTTCTCAACAGCGGGTGGTGATACCGCATCGGCCCTTGCAGCGGGCTGCCCTGTTGTAGTGAAGGGGCACAGCGCGCATCCCGGAACGGGCGAAATCATTGCCGAGGCGATCCACGCTGCGGTTAAATCCTGTGGCCTGCATCCGGGCGTGTTTTCGCTTATTCAGGGGGGACGGCGCGATGTGGGGACAGCCCTTGTCCAGCACTCATTGATCAAGGCTGTTGGTTTTACCGGCAGCCTTGCAGGCGGTCGGGCGCTGTTTGATCTTTGCGCACAGCGCGCCGAGCCGATCCCCTTCTTTGGCGAGCTTGGGTCAATCAATCCGATGTTCTTGCTGCCTGCTGCCATGGCGGCGCGGGCGGCCGAAATCGGAACCGGCTGGGCAGGGTCACTGACCATGGGCGCAGGGCAGTTCTGCACCAATCCCGGTATTGCCGTTGATATGGACGGCCCGGATGCGGATCAGTTTAGCGAGGCCGCGCATGCGACATTGGCCTCGGCTGCACCTCAAGTCATGTTGACCAGCGGGATTGCCCAAGCCTATCGTGAAGGCAAAGCCCGTTTTGACAGCCGCAATGCGGTGAAACCATTGTTGGTGACAGAAAGCGTAGATCGTTTTGCCCGCCCGAACCTTTATGAAACTACAGCCGAAGCCTACCTCCAAGATTCTGCACTTGGCGAGGAGGTCTTCGGCCCACTTGGCCTGATCGTGCGCGTGCGCGATCTTGACGAGATGGCGCACCTTGCCTACGGCTTTGAAGGCCAACTGACAGCGACCTTGCATATGGATGACGCCGATCTGGAGGCCGCGCGCCGGCTGACGCCGATGTTGGAACGCAAAGCGGGGCGCATTCTCATCAACGGCTTTCCGACGGGCGTTGAGGTTAACGACACTATGGTTCATGGCGGCCCATACCCTGCCTCAACCAATTTTGGCGCGACATCCGTTGGCACCATGGCCATCAGACGCTTTTTGCGGCCCGTCAGTTATCAGAATTGGCCAGAGGCGCTGTTACCCGACGAATTGAAGGGTGCAATGGCGTACCCAAGATGAATCCGGGCATCCATTGCGGCTGGCCTGAGACCCAAGTCTCCTCCAGCTTTACGTGGAGTCCTTGGGGTTATGCACTGCTCCCCAACCTTGGACCGCCGGAAGCTGGTGTTTTCCGGCTCTGATCACGATGGTGGGCTGGATGCGCCATGCAGCGAAGCTCATATCAGGAAATTGTGCCTCGTTCGATAAGTTCGACAGGGATCTCGAACCAGGCTGGCGGGGCGTCTAACGGCAATTCAATCGCCTTTATAGTGGCACGTGTTAGCGCATCGATCGGCTGACTTATTGTGGTCAGGTCATGTGATTTCCAGCTCGAAATTGGCGCGTCGTCAAACCCGATCACCGATACATCTGCGGGGACTGACAAACCCAACTCAAAGCGTGCCGTATTCAATACGCCAAGCGCGATTTCATCGGTCACCCCGAAAATGCCATCTAGTCCCGCCCTCGGCAAAAGAGCCCGCGCAGCTTCGACGCCCGTTTGATAGGAATTTGCACCATTGGTCCACTGAATTACAGGAATTCCGTGCTCGGCCATTATCGTGCAAAAAGCATCAGCTCTGGCTATTTTGACAGATGTGCGTGAGCCAGAAACGACAACAGCAACATTACGACATCCTGCAGCAATCAGGCGGTCGGCAGCCAAGCGGCCGCCTTTTGCCGAATCTGCAAGGATCAGGTCGGCTGTCGCACCGTCGGGCGGCGATGGACGGTTGATCAGAACCATACGCACACTGTTCTGTGCGCATAGCCGGATCAATTCATCTGGAACCGCGCCTGAAAGCACCACAACATTGCGCACACGATAATCAAGCAACCGCGCCAACTCATCCGGGCTTTCTTTGTCGCTGTTTCTGGTGTTCATCAACAGGCACTGCAGTTTGCGTTGGTGTAAAGCTGCACTCAGCGCGTCTAATTGGGCCGCTATATAGGGGGACGAAACATTCCCTCCAATCACACCAACAAGATCTGATCGGTCCTGATGGAGTGTCTGCGCCAGCCGATTGACGCGATATCCGAGTGCTTCAGCAGCCGCAATAATGCGGCAACGAACCGCGCTCGAAACTTGGCTGCCGGGGGTGAATGTTCGTGACACAGCCGAGCGCGAAACACCTGCCCGCTCAGCCACGTCACTTGCTGAAACAAAGCGCCCACTGGGCGCTGCCCCGGGCTTTTGACGCTCCTTTCCCATCATTTTTGTAGCGGAATGAACGCCAATGCCTCCCGCGCCAAAGCAATCATCGGGGGCAACGGGTACGTCTCAGTTAAACCTCTTAGAGATCTAAGACGCGCGAGTGCTGCGTCCAAGCTAGGATGCTCCGAAGTGAATCGCGAATGCAGCCAAAGGGCTAGCACTGTCACCGACCGAGAGCGCCCGCCACGGCAATGCACGAGCAGCCCTCCGTTTCGATGGCTTGGGTAATGCGGTTTGCCCTTTGTGTAGCTGGTGTTAAGCCCGTCAACCAATAGGACCGCGGCTGCCAAAGTCTGAGGGGCATTTCCTACGCCATCAAGCATACCAATTTGATACCGCCGAACGTGCGTTCCATCCGGTAAAGAAAGCGGCGATGGAAATATGTTGACTGCAAGGTTAAGGCTGGCCGTGATCCCGGCCTCGTACAACGCGGAAGCGTCCTCAGCGGCAGTCAAATTCCCCAACCAAAGCGCGTCAAGCCCAGGACCAATGCCGGTGGCGACGGGAATAAGCAGTGGGTTTGCATCTTCTTGCGCCTCTTCGGCGGGCACTGAGGGCGACATATTTTGTTGTTTATAGCCGAGAGACATCATTAAACCTTCGTGTGAAATGTGCGGATAATCTTTGGTCCGAGCGCGGCTACCAGTTGGGGAGCCTCGTCCAGATTGACAAATGCAGGCAGGATTCTCTGTGCGCCAGTCTGTTGGGCCAGAGCGACCAAGTCGGACTGGCGCGGGTGGACATTCCAGCCCATCCATGTTGCTTGCCCGCTCTCGATAATCGCGTGCGCTGGACTGGTTCGAGGCACATGACTGGAGAAAATGAACCGAAAGTTTACGCGACCAACCACAGATGCAGGCAACCCTGTTTCCGCGTTGGGACCGCTGGCGACGATAACCTGATCCGATCGCGCAGTTTTAGCGTCCACCACAGGTGGTGCATGTCCTGTCAACCTTTCGGTCTCGGCAGATATCCGGGCGCAGGCATGAACATTAAGTCCGGCCGCTGAAAGTGCCAGAACCATATCAGGGCCACGCCCGTTTTCCGGACAGGGTAAAATTGCGCCTTGAGCCGCTTGAACTGCCAGTGCGGCAATCTGATCAGCAAGTTTTTCCGAGCGGTCGCCATAAGACGCATCGGCAAGCACGCTTGTCGCGCGCGGGAAAGGATCGCAAGCCAAGAGGCGGGCTTCTGTACTAAAATCGCCAGTGTACAAAAAACCGCCATCTGGAGTGTCAAAGCGCATCCAGATTCCACCGGGCGCATGTCCTGCGCGGCCCGTTTCCACAGGCAGGCCGAGGACTTGTGTATTTCCATTTTCGGGCAATATTGCATACTGACCCGGCTTCAGGTGGTCAGGTAGGCACCGCAACGTTTTGGCGCTCGCATAGACCGGTGGATTACCGATTTCATGCAATCGGTCTAACCCACCGACATGGTCAATATGAACGTGGCTAAGTAACACGGCGTCGACCTTACCTACGGCCGACAAATCCGGATGTTCTCCCAGCTCTAGACCGTTGCCCATATCGAGCAACAGTTTTCGACCCTCCAACTCAAGTAGGAAAATAGCGGCGCTTTTGCGGCCCATGCCGCTAATCGCGGTCAGTCGCGCCATGGAAGAACCCCCTCTGGCAAACGGTTCCCCAGCAGAAGACTACCGCTCATCAACACAAGCACCATTACAACCATCAAGCAGCCAACTGCAGCAGCCAAGGTGGACGATCCCGCCTCCTCAAGGAATATGATCATCGGGCCGATCGTTTGCGCGCGCGACGACACCAATAAAACAGATGTCTGAATTTCGTTGATTGCCGTCATGAAGACAAGAATAGCCGAGGCCATAACTGCGGGTGCCAGTGACGGCAGCACAATGTCACGTAACCGTGCAAAAATTCCAGCGCCGGCAAGCTGTGCAGCCTCGTCCAGCCCGCGATCAAGCTGCGCATATCCACCAAGTATCGGGCGCAACGCCAGTGCCAGAAAATTTGACATATAGGCGGCTAGAATGACCCAAACAGTTCCATACAAGCCGGTCCCAATAAAAGGTAACGGGCGCAGGAAAAACAGGATCATTGCCACACCGATAATAATCCCAGGCAAGGCGTATGCCATTTCTGATGCCATTCGCAGAAACTGCGCGATACACCCCTGACGCCAAGTCAACACATAACCGAGTGCGACCGCGACGGGGATCAATACTGCCACGGTGGTTAACGTCACCCAAAGGCTGGTCAAAAAAGCATCACGAATACCTTCATGATAGAAAAGGGCGTTCGAGAAGTTTTGGAATGTGATGGTTTCAAAGTTTACGGGCTGTCCATATCCGCGAACCAACGCCGTGCCAAACAGGGCAGAAAGCGGCAACATCAAAAAAATCAAATGATACAGCCATGCGATGCCAACGATCGGAAGACCCCAGCGCCCCAGCGCAATGCGTGGTGGGCGCTGCGCCGTTTCAACACGTTGATCACCTTGCCGACCCAACCAAGCCGTCAGCGTCATGCCACCAACAGTCAAAACAGCCAGTAGCAGGGCCAGCAGGGCCATATCATTGAGTGCCGAGGTTCCGTAAGAGTTGAGGCGACGGTAGATCAGGGTGATCAATGTCGGAACACGCCCCGGAATGCCGAGCATTGCCTGGATTCCAAAGTTCCCAATTGCGGAAACAAAAGCCAGCGCAGCACCAGCAAATATGCCGCTGCGTATCAGGGGTAAAATGATATCAAGGGTTGCAGCCCGATGGCCTGCGCCATTCGCATGGGCGGCTTCGATCATGGATGCGGGTAGACGTTGCAGGCTGGCCCGAACAGATAGGAAAACCAGTGGCCCATTATACAGGCCAAGCAAAAGGATAATACCCCCCATAGAATAGAGTGGATGACGCATGCCCGGCGGTAATGACCAACCAAGAATGCCCAACAACGGGCTGGCTGGTGAAAAGGCCTGAACCCATGCCAACGCAATAACCTGCGGCGGGATCATCAACGGCAACATAAACCCGAAAACCCAAAGCGACCGCTTGCGCATGTCGGTCAGGTTGCACAGCAGCGCTGCGATCGTGCCAAGAACCGTAGATATCAGAGTCGCGGAAACGGCAATCCAGATGGTATTGACTGTTGCTTCAAGCACCCTGCGGCCACCAAGGACATCGACGATACGATCTAGGTCGAAACCGTCGTTCGTAACCAGTGCTGCATACGCCAGCCGTGCCAGCGGTGCTATCGATAGCACCCCAACGAAAAGCACGAGCGCCAGCAACAACGCGCGCTCGCCTCCAAGCCCCAGCTCGGGCCGAAGCGTCCAGAAAAGACGCTTCGGCATATTGTTATATACAGTCACTCTATTAGAGCCCAAAAGTATCTGCGAATTTTTCGCGGACGGTTTCATTCGCTCCCAATGCCTCATCGGCATCATATCCCAGAAGCTTCATATCTGTGAGATTTGGAAACCCATCAGGGCCGTCAACACCTGGCAAGATCGGCAAGTTGCCTTGTTTAGCCACCAGTTCTTGTCCTGCTTCGCTGAGCAAGAAATCGATAAATTGCTTGGCTTCTTCCGCATGTTCCGTCGTTGCCATAATTGCAGCAGGTTCGGTGATGAAAGAAACGCCATCGTTCGGAACAATGTAGTCAATTGGCGAACCGGCAGCTTTGGCGCGCAGTGCGTTGGCATCGACTATGATTGCATATTTTGCCATGCCAGACGCGACAGCCTTCGTCGCGGGGCCGTTGCCGCCTTCTGGTATGACATCCAGATCGTTCAGGCCTTCATAGAAGTCCCAACCGATATTTTCGGCACTAAGCAGTGCGTGCAGGTGATTCAGGGCGGCACCAGAATACAGCGGTGACGGCACAGCGATCATGCCGCGATTTTCTTCGGTGAGCAATTCAGCCCATGTTGCGACTGGCGCGGCAATATTTGGATTATAGGCAATACCTGTCGTGATCGCCTTAGTGCCGAAAAAGGTCATATCCTGATCATATGTCACCGGATCATAGTTCGCGACTGGCGCGTCTGGATAAGTCATAAGATGACCCCCAGCCTTCAGTTCACCAAGGTTGATCACATCAGCCACTAGCAAAACATCTGGTTGGATTTGACCCGCTTCGATTTCGGCGCGCATTACGTTCATCAGGGCCGATGTTCCGTTGCGGGTCCATTCGACTTTAATATCCGGATGGGCGGCTTCAAACGCGTCGACGGTTTCCTGTGCTTGTTCAGGTGCTTGGCTTGTGTACAGCGTTAGCGTTGTTTCAGCATAGGCACCGCCAGCCATGAGGACCGCAACAAGTGTAAGAGGGAAAAGTTTCATTATTCTTTTGTCCTAGATATGGTTGCAAGTTGGGTGTGTCGTCGGGATGACCCAGCCGTCATTCAGGGCAAGTTTGACCTGTTGACCGGATGTCAAAGATGCAGGCGCGGCAATATCCACTGACAACGGAACGGCTCCCGATGGGCCGGCCATCACGTTGGCACGCAGATAGGCGCCTCTGTAGGTTGCGCGTGTGACGTTGGCGCAGATGCCATCGGGTGCGGCGTCTGCGATCATATGCAAATCGCCGGGATGGAACGAAATTTTGGCATGCGCACGCGCATCTTGGTCAAGGTTGCAGCGCAACTTGACCGGCTGACCTAGTACGATTGCAGACGCGAACCCGCCCCCCAGCGGGCGAATATCTTCGGCCTCAAGCACGCGGCCTTCACCGATGAATCCAGCGACGGTTTCGGTAGAAGGTCGACGAAATAATGCCTCTGGTTTATCGAATTGCAAAATTCGACCGCGATCCATAACCGCGACACGATCTGCCAGAGCTAAGGCTTCAGACTGATCGTGTGTGATATAGAACATTGTCGCACCCGTACGAGCATGGAACGCTGCAAATTCTTCTTCCAATGCCCCGCGAAGATGGACGTCCAGATTGGCCAAAGGTTCATCCAGCAAAACAACACGACTTTCCATGGCCAAACACCGTGCCAAAGCAACGCGTTGCCGCTGGCCGCCAGATAAATCCGACGGGCGCCTATTTGCCTGCGGGCCCAGCTCAACAAGGTCCAGTACGTGGGCGACACGGGCTTTGCGTTCCTTTTTGGGAACTCCTGAAATTTTCAGCCCGTAAGCGACATTCTGTGTCACGCTCATGTGTGGCCAGAGTGCATAGTTTTGAAACACCACGCCAATGCCACGATTTTCGGGCAGCAGATGTCGCTTCGGGCCAGAAACTGTCTGGCCCCCAATGTCTATTTTCCCGGAATCCAACCGTTCAAAACCCGCAAGACAGCGTAATAAGGTCGTTTTTCCGCATCCTGAGGGCCCAAGAACCGCCACAAATTCACCGGAATTGATCGACAGTGAAATCTGGCGCAAGACCTCAGTCTGGCCATAACTCTTTGCTATATTGTTTGTTTGAATTTGGTTCACGACTGTTCCCACTCTCTGACCGCACAGCTGTGCAGCTTTGGGAAATCAATGGTGAAAATTGATGACAGCTCGATTACACGCTGGTAAAGTTTTGATGAAAGTTCTGCAGCGTGCCCAATTTATGGGCTTTGATGATGTGACCACCCCCCGACGGCATCAATGTGCCAAGGTGGGTCTACGATGATCCACAAAGGAGGACGGT
>NZ_JBLWVF010000041.1:0-9080 GCF_048268605.1 Primorskyibacter flagellatus | reverse complement strand
TATCTCTCAATACGATCGCGTGTCAGAACAAAAAAACTGACCGCACCAGATTGGCGCGGGATGGAGCAGCCCGGTAGCTCGTCAGGCTCATAACCTGAAGGTCGTAGGTTCAAATCCTACTCCCGCAACCAAAAAACAGCGCTAAATCAAACGCTTAAAGCCCGACCTAATCAGTCGGGATTTTGCTTGTCCGGTTTACATCAACGCCACATCAACACCGGACCAGAAAAATCGCACCAGCACGCACAAGCGGGGATTCGCAGGCAACGGCGTGCAAGGAAAGCAGCTTTCTATTTCGTTTGCTCAATCGCCAAGATCATCGCGAAAGCGATCCATCTGGTGCATCCGCTCGTGCAGGATGGTTACGATGCCAATGTCGCCATCCGAAAGCCACCGCCAGTACACGAAATGATGTGCGTGCCGAAAGTAAAAGCCATCGATGGCGAACTCCGCCGGTATTGGCCATGACACTACGCCGTGGCTGTCGATCTTCTCGAAGGCAGCAAACAGATCCGTGATGTAGCGATCTGCCTGTTCGGGACCCCAGCGGTCCCGGGTGTATCGATAAATGTCGTCTAGCCGGAGGGATGCGGCCTCCTGGACGCGCACAGCCATCCGGTTAACCGCGGTTCCGAGCGATCACATCGGCCGCCGTCAGAGGATGATAGCTGTCCTCGGGCGCTGCGAAGGCGCGCGTCAGTTCGGCTTTCAGCCGGTTGAACGCTTCAGCCTCAGCTCGCTCCCTGTCGCGCCGGATCAGATCACGAACGTATTCGCTAATGTTTTCGTAGGATCCGTTCTCGCCGACGTTCGAAGCCACGAACTCACTCAACGCACCACTTATCCGTACGGTCATCGTCGTGGTCCTGGACATGGAATCCTCCTGCTTTCGTATTCAAGATAAGCAAGAATGAACACGCACGCAAGGTTTCCGCCATCATAGTGCTTGGCATTCGCCACACTGATGCCGGGCCACTGGCCGATCACGGTTGCAGTCGATGGCTTGCACAGCACAAGCTCTCGAGGAAAGACGACAAGGCCCAGATCATTGATTCGATTACAACAACGCCCTTTTCTTGGACTGCTTGTGAACCCCTTTGGCAAGACCGCCAAGGTGATGGAACTCGATGGGCATCTACTCCGGATTGCCAGGGGCGGTCAAAAAACGTCTCTTTCGCTGGGATCCGTGACTGCACCGCCGATGGTTCGAAAGGGCGCGTTTGGCACTGTGCTGACAGTTCCTTCTGTTGCCTGCAACGATGTGATTCTGAAGGGCGCGGCCAATGTCGATGCCACAGCGTTTTCTGAAACCGTCAAAAATGCATGGATCAGCTTCAATCTTTCTGCCCTCGAGAAGGAAGCAAGCCGCTTTGATCGCATCCATGCGGGCGTCTTGGCGCTGGCGCACCCAACCCGCTATCCGGCTGCATGCCAGATTGCGCCTCTATTGGATGATGCCTGCGCTCTTGATGCGTCGCTGTTGTCGAAGCTGCAGCCCGAGGCCATCGGCGCCGATGCGTCCGAGCGTATTTCGGCTGTCCGGAGATTTGCTTCCGACGCGCAGACGGCGCGGGCCAACAGCATCGCTGTCTTTGTCGATGCTGAACTGGATCGCTGGAAAGATTTCTTTGATACGATCGAGAGCCAGCCGCTGACGCCAGAGCAGCGACTTTCCGTCGTTGTCGATGAAGACGCGACGCTTGTCCTTGCCGGGGCAGGATCGGGCAAGACCAGCGTGATTACCGCAAAGGCGGCCTATCTGCTCAAGGCTGGCATCCGTCAGCCAGAGGAGATCCTGCTGTTGGCATTCGCGAAGAACGCGGCGGAGGAGATGTCGGAACGGGTCGAGGCACGGTCAGGCGTGCCAATCGTGGCGCGGACGTTCCATGCCATTGCCTATGACATCATCGGCATCGTCGAAGGGTCAAAGCCCGCTCTGGCCGATCATGCCACCGACGACATGGCCTTTAGCAATCTGATCAAGCAGATCCTGAAGGACCTGGTCCACAGACTGTCAGACGTGTCGAAGGCGATCATCCAGTTTTTCGCGCATTTCCTGGTCGAGCCGAAGACCGAATGGGATTTCCAAACCAAGCACGAGTTCTACACCCACATGGAAAGCCAGGACCTGCGAACGCTGCAGGGTGAAAAGGTTAAAAGCTATGAAGAGCTCCAGATCGCCAACTGGCTTTATGAAAATGGCGTCGAATACGAGTACGAACCTGTCTACGAGCACAAGATTCCCGAAACCGGCAAGCGCGACTACCAGCCGGATTTTCGCCTGACCGAAAGCGGCATATACATCGAGCATTTCGGTGTGCGCCGCGAGAAAATGGCTGGTGGCAGCGAACGGCTGGTCACGGCACCGTTCGTCGATCGCGACGCATATTTGGCTGGCATGGAGTGGAAGCGTCAGGTCCACGCCGATCATGAGACCACCCTGATCGAGACCTACAGCTATGAGCGGCAGGAGGGGCGTTTGCTGACAGGCCTTGCGGAAAAGCTGGCCTCGCATGTGACCCTGAAGCCCCGCCCGGCCGATACGATCTACGACCAGATCGTCGAGCTCAAACAGGTCGATGACTTCTCGAAGCTGCTGGGCACCTTCCTTCGCAAGTTCAAAAGTGGTGGTTACAGCGTCGCCGACTGCGAAACCAAATCCGAACGGATGAAGCTCGGCAAACGCGCCAAGGCGTTCCTTGACGTCTTTGCGCCGGTCTTTGAGGAATACCAGAAGCGACTCGAGGGCCGGATCGACTTTGAGGACATGATCCTTCGCGCCGCGCAATACGCCGAGACCGGCCGGTACCTCAGCCCGTTCCGCCACATTCTGATCGACGAATTCCAGGACATCTCGCAAAGCCGTGCGAGGCTGGTAAAGGCGCTGAAGTCCCAGCATTCGGACGTGCGCATCTTCGCCGTCGGCGATGACTGGCAGTCGATCTTTCGCTTTGCCGGGTCCGATATTCATCTGATGCGCCATTTTGGGGCCGAGTTCGGCGGCAGCTTCGGCGACGTGTCGGGCGTGCACAGAACAGTTGATCTCGGTCGAACCTTTCGTTCGGTCGACCAGATCGCTTTCGCGGCAAGAACCTTCGTGCTTCGCAACCCTGCCCAGATAGAGAAGCAGGTCATTCCGGCCGGGACAGCAACAGAACCGGCCATCAGTATCGTGGCCGTGCCGCGCGCCGAGGAAGAGCGAAAGCTGTCTGACGTCCTCGCCGCATTGTCGGAACGGGCGAACACGGACCCGAAGCCAGCAAGTGTGCTGCTGCTTGGTCGATACCGTTTCAATGAACCTCGCATGCACGAGTTGCGGCGCCGGTTCCCGCAGCTGCATATCACCTTCAAGACCATTCACGCCTCGAAAGGCCTGCAAGCCGATCACGTGATCCTCTTGAATGCCGACAGCGGTCGGATCGGATTTCCTTCGGAGATCGTAGACGACCCCCTTCTTTCCCTGGTCTCGCCGGAAGAAGAGGCATTTCAGAACGCGGAAGAACGGCGCGTCATGTATGTCGCCATGACAAGGGCCAAGTATACCCTGACGCTTCTCGCTTCGCACGCGCGCCCATCCTCCTTTGTCACCGAACTCAGGAAGGATCCCGCTTACGGCATTGTTGCTGCTCCCGACGCGGAACCGGAAGTCCATGTTTGCGGAGAATGTGGCGGACGGTTGCTGGGAGTGACGGGGAAGGACAGTCGCATCTGGTATCGTTGTGAGCATGTCCAGCATTGCGGAAACCTGCTTCCTGCATGCCCGTCCTGCGGCACCGCTCTGCCACGCCAGGCGGAGGGAACGAACGAGGTTCGATGTGGTTGCACTGCCAGTTATCCACCCTGTCCGGAATGCAAAGATGGCTGGCTGGTCGAGCGCAGCGGTAGATACGGGGGGTTCCTCGGCTGCGTTCGCTATCCGACCTGTGTTGGTAAAGCGAAGATTTCGACCACAGAACGGCCCGTCGCCGTCAAGTCGAGACGCCGGAAACGGCCCTGACATCGGGTGCACAATTGTGCCCATTTCGGCGCGCGACAGAGGACGATGTCGCATGCCATCATGTCCGCGCAGCGACTCGCTGCCGTTCTTTGAAACTGTGAATTCATGAAACGGGCCGGACGTGACGTCGCGGTCGATGCGTCAGGCGCTTCCCGCAGGCAATTGTCCGGCCCGATCTTCACCCGCACGAACGCGCCTGGTCGCGCAGGACGGCGTAATCGCTGAGCATCCACACGACGACCGCACCCTCCGGCAGAGCAGTTATCTCGGCTACAGCGCGCGCCTGGTCGGCGGCGCTGTAGGGCACCACGGGCGGACATGACACGCGCACGTCAGAACTGACCGTCGCGCAGCCGCTCAACCAGAGCATCGCGATCAGCGGGACGACGGCTGGCGGCATCGAGCATCTGGCGTTGGATGTCATGGGCTTTCTCCGTGGTTTCGAGACGTTCAGCCAACCGCCCGGCGCGTTCACCGGCACGGCGGAGGTTCAGAAGGAACAGAGCGATGGTGGTGGCGGCCAGAAGCAGGCCCAGCGCCTTGCGCGCCGGGCCGCTGGCGAGGAGCGCGGTGATCCACCCCATCACCGCTGCCCCCGTTTCCAGTCGTCGATCCGGGCGTGGATCGCAACGGCGATGCCGATCAGGGCCACAGCGATGAACACCCAGCGCAGGGTGTCGAGGTAGGGCACCAGCGGCAGGATGGCGGATTGGGTCTCAGTGAGAACGTCCTGTGCGACTTCCACACCAGCCGCGCCGATGGTCGCCACCCCCGCCGCGCCGCTGCCTTTCAGCGTGCGGCTTTCGGCCAGAACTTCGCGCGCGGGTGGCACCTCCGGCACGAAGGGCGTGGGACGTGCGGGAAACGGCTCGCCCCAGGACCGCGCGGGGCCGAGGTCGATGTGCATGAAGCCCGAGCGGGGATAGATACCGAAGCCCAGAAAACCCACGTCGCGGGCAGCTGCGGCAAACGTGGCCGGGTCATGGTTCGACATGGCGATATCGAACGCGGTCCCGAGCATGTGCTTGGAGCGCGGCGCTCCGCCCACGGCGCGGTTGTGGGCGGGGCTGCGATAGGCCGAGCGCACGATCAGCGGCTTGCCAAGCCGGTCGCGTAGCGCCTGCAGCTTGTCCAGTGCAGGTTCGTTGACCAACAGCTTGCCGGTGCCGCGGCAGGCGATCTCTGCCGGGCTGAAATCTGGCCAGCGCCAAGCGCTTTCGGGCACGTCGCGCCAATGGTCGTAGAATGTCGTGGTCATGGGGTCCTCCAGAGACGAAAAAACCCGCTACGTGAGCGGGTCCGGTGACAAGTGGGAAGGTGCGTGTGTGAGACGTCAGACGGCTTTGACCGCTACGCCATCAACCGAGCCAAAAGGGATCGCCAGACTCTCACGCAGAGCGCAGTGAACGACAGGAATGAGCCCAGAGTTCCAAATACAGCGGCCCAATTGAATAGGTGATAAGCGCGTAATTTTGCTTTTAGTCACCGAGAGGGCAGCCCTTTGCGGACCTCGGCGAAAGTATCAAACGCTGTGATGTAGCTTCACCGGACCAGCCAGCTGCGATAGGCTATTCCTGTACCCGAAAAACGAGACCACGTGGAGCGTGTAACCTTGGACAAGAAAAGCAAAAAGCGGCCTTCGATGCCAGTAAGGGTTGCAAATGCCACCGGGCGTTCGGCGCTGTTTTTGGCTAAGGTCGCTGGGAAATCTGGTTGGGAAATCGCCAAGCCAGTGGGGCGGCAGACAGGCAAGCTCGCCGTAAAAGGGGGTAAAGCTGTCAAAGATCACGCTGCTGTAAAATTCGGAGAATTTGAACTTAGGCATACCAAATATACGCCGGAGAACTTCTTCGAAAAAGGAGCGATCTCTTTGGAAGACCTCGTCGATGCGCTATTGATTGAAAAGCGCGGCACGTCTGCAAGGATCGTTACAGCGCTTTCTGGGAAATTGGCTGCGGCAGGTACGACAGCAAGTTTATTTTCTATCGCATCCATCCTTGGAACAGCCAGTACAGGGACGGCCATCTCTTCACTTTCAGGTGCGGCTTTCAACAGTGCTGCGTTGGCTTGGATCGGTGGAAGCGTTGTAACTGGCGGGTGGATTGTCTTGGGCGTAGCTGCCGCTGGAGGAGCGGTCGCATATTTCGGATCTCGCAAGCTTGTTGGGAAATGGGCCGGAAAAAGGCGCAAGAAAAAGTCCTTAGACCCGCAAGAAATGCGGTTTGTCGAGACGTGTTTGATGTTGGCAACGGCCTTTCGTGAGCGAGCTAATCAAAACGCCGTTTTGGACCCTCTCACCGCTGAAACCCTGCAGCAAAACTTAAAGCACGATCTCCTCGAACAGCTGGATGTCTGCATCGCCAAAGTAAGAGACTGGCCAGATATTCCGCTGATGCGGCTTGAAGATCGCAAGGTAGATCTGGTCGAATTATTCGACGCCTTATCAACGAAGCACGGTCAAAAACCGTCAGTTGGAAGAAAATCCCCAGCGGCTGCCCCTTTAGTTACAGGTGTCGTATCTGCCACGATATTGAAATTGATGTCGGAGACCTCGCCTTCGTTTACGGAAAATGAGGAATTGGTTCTTCAGGCGCTACGTCGATCGAACAATAGCCTTGCCGATGCCAGTGAACTTGAACTGTCAGAATACTTGCAGTCGCTATCCGTTGAACAAATTGCAGGGCTAAAAAACAACGTAAAGGGAATCTACCATGAACTCGCGTTTCAGCGGCAAGAGAACCTGGATGGCGACGAGTACATTGTCGAGCTCTTCGACGACACGAACCATGCTGGCGCAGATGTCCGGATTATCAATGTTGCGACCGGCGATGTTTCCGAAATTCAACTCAAGGCAACAAATTACGCGTCATATGTACGTGAACACAACCAAAAATACGAAAACATCGACGTGCTAGTGACCAGTGAGGTTGCTGGCTCGTCGCCGGATTGGTCTTCTTCTGAGTTCAGCAATGCCAACCTTACAGATGATACGTCGTCGACTTTACACAAGCTCGGTCAAGGGGCCGACGCCGACATTGTTGACAGTATGGGGGTCGCTGCGATGGTGACACTTGCGGTCAATGCTAAGTCCATGTTGAAGGGTCAAGCTCTTTCCATAGAAGCGAAACAAAAAATCATTCAGGACGGAGTGGTGGCCGCAAGCGTCGCTGGATTGGTGCAACTCATTATTTAGATGTTCCATCCCGTACGACCGACCTTGGCGTATGATTGCATTCAGTGTCCGGTCTTGGGCGAAAATGCTCGAAGTTTGGGCCAGTAATAGCGTGATGCGCCACGATGATCGGATCCAGCAAAGCCGCTGCATTGAGTCGGAGCTTTGCGACGTTCCACTGCGTGCGGATGATCAGTCCTTGTCGCTGCGCTGGAACGCTTCGAACATCAGATTACGCATGGCACGGATGTCGGTCTCGATCCGCTCCAGCCGGTCGGCATCGCCCTTGCGGTCCTCGGCGCGCTGGCGATCGACGCGGTCGCGCTCGGCCAAAAGCTCGCGGTCCAACCGGGACAGCATGGCGTCATTGGTGAACGCCCTGCGCGAAACGGCGGCCAGCAGGGCGATGATGCCACCGATCAGCGCGGTGATGGCGGCAGTGATGCCGTGGTCGCGCAATGCCGCGCCAACCTCCTGCACGAGAGAATTACGTTCTGTCATGGTGATGTCCTTCGGTGATCGATCCTCACGCGTCACTCAGCCGATCTTCGCGCCCCAGAAGGACGTGTGCTCGGCCGCGAAATACCCATCCTGCGCGCGGAAATACCCCTGCAGCTCGACGGTATCGCTCGCACTTAGCGGCACCATGGTCTGCAGCCAGATGGCGGTGGCCAGAGAGACATGGGTGGCGGAACTCTCGCCGAAGGAGCCCCGGATTTCCGTGCTGCCGTTCAGCACCAACCGCCCGCGCATCCGGGCCGAGGTGCTGGAATTGACCTTGTAGAGCAGCGTTGCACCCAAAAGATACGTGCCGTCGACCGGGGCCACGAAGCGGTTGGTCCCGGCATCGAAACAGCCTTGGTCGTTATAGTCGGTGTTGTTGAGGCCGATCTTTGTCCAGGTGCCGACAGCGACATAGTTGTCATAGTCGGTATAGGCCTTGAAGCGCGGCAGCCGCGGCTGATCGACGATGCCGCTCGTGTTGTCGACGATGAGCCCGTCGAAGAAGGTGCTGCCGTCGGGCGAGACTGCGAGGCGGAACTTGTCAGACCCGAAAAGGCCCAGCAGCGCCTTTGTCACGAACCCAGTCTGCAGGGTCAGCCCGAGGTCGTCGCCCGCCGCCTCCTTGTTCATGGTGTAGAACAGATCGCCGGTGCCGCCCTCAGCCATGGTTTTGGCAGTCCAGAGCGCGGCGTTCAGCTTCGCGGAGAATGGATTGGCGGCGTCGGCGGTGGTCCCCAGCCCCAGAAGGGCAAGGTTCTGCAGGGCGTCCGGGGTCGAGCCGACCCAGCCCGTGCCGTCGTAGACTAGCAGAATTCCCTCGTCCTCGATCCATGCCCGCCAGCCGGTCCGGGGCGGCAGGCGAAGCCAAGCCCCATCCGCGAACAGCGCAACGTTCTGATCCCAGCCCGCCCAATCCCCTGTGCCGCCGCTGGCCACGATATAGCGGTCACCATCTGCGGGACTGCCGGGCGGCGCGGTCAGATCCCGGTCGAGAACGGAAAGCTGGACGAGCCCGTCGAGCAGCTGAAGCGCCTCGTTGTGGGTGACATGTTTCTGGGCCTGCGCCGCCAGGATGTAGGGCAGCAGAAGGTTGGTCGTGGCGTCGGACATGGTGGTCCTTTCAGAATGTCAGTGTGACGGTCTTGGCTGCGCCCCGCCCGATCAGGGCGGAGAGCTGAAAGATACGGATGGTCAGCGTGTCGCCCGGGCTCAAAAGTGCGCCCCAATCCGCCGTTTGGTCAGCGCCGGTATAAACGACACTGGTCGTGGAGCTGGTCAGCGTGCGTTTGACGTTCGCCCCATCGAGGATCTCAACCTCATAAGCTTCGACCTGACCTGCCATGGGATTTTTCCTCCACCGTCGATTAGAGTCCGACCCAACCTGAGGACGGACAATGAAGCGAACGA
>NZ_JBLWVF010000040.1:0-9381 GCF_048268605.1 Primorskyibacter flagellatus | reverse complement strand
GCAAACTCGACACGCGGCGCAAGGTGATCCTGGGCGGTGCGCTCATGGACCTGGCGGAACGGGATTCCGGGGCTGCCGCGATGCTCGACCGGCTGATCCGCAACCTGCCCCGCGAACAGGATCGCAAGGCCTTCGCCGACTGGGACACGCCCTCCCCTGCCCCGTCCAGTTCTGATCCGGAAACGCCCTCCTGATGCGGGGCGTGATGCGCGTCTTCGGAGGGCTGTTCCGGTTCTTCGGTCGTTTGATCTTCACGCCCATCCTGTTGGGCTGGATGATCGGCGCTGTCCTGTTCGGCGCGATGATAGGGGCACTCGTCGCCACGCCCTTCGTCTTCGCCTTCTTCGACCAGCCACCCGGCGAAAGCGCATGGCAGTGGCTGGTCTTCGGCCCGTTCATTTTTGTCGGTGGTATCTTCGGGTTCCAGTACTGGCGCATGGCCTCTGGCGCGGACGCCTTCTTCGGACTGACCGGCGACAGCCACGGCTCCGCCCGCTTCGCCAACCGCAAGGAGCTGAAGAAGCTCCAGCGGGAAGACGGTCTCCTGATTGGGCGCAACCCGCACACCGGACGGCTGCTGCGCTATGATGGTCCCGCCCATCTGATCACCCTCGCCCCGACGCGGGCAGGGAAAGGCGTCGGCACCGTGATCCCCAACCTGCTGGCGGCGGAGCGCTCGGTTCTGGTCATCGACCCCAAGGGCGAAAATGCCCGGATCGCCGGGGAAGCCCGGCGGCGGTTCGGAACAGTCCATGTCCTCGATCCATTTGAGGTCTCCGGGATGCCGTCTGCTGCCTACAACCCACTCGACCGGCTGACACCGGACAGCCTCGATCTGGGCGAGGATGCGGCCTCCCTGACAGAGGCACTTGTGATGGACCCGCCGGGACAGGTGACGGAGGCGCACTGGAACGAGGAGGCCAAGGCCATCCTCGGTGGGCTGATCATGTTCTGCGTCTGCCATGAGGACCGCGACCGCCGGACCCTCGCCACCGTCCGGGAATATCTCACCCTGCCCCCGGAAAAGCTGCGCGCGCTGCTGGAGCTGATGCAGGACAGCGATGCGGCAGGCGGGCTGATCGCCCGCGCCGCCAACCGCTTCCTCGGCAAGGCAGATCGCGAAGCCGCCTCGGTGCTATCCAACGCGCAGCGCCACACGCACTTTCTGGACAGCCCGCGCATTGCCAAGGTCCTGTCCCGGTCAGATTTCCACTTCTCCGATCTGCGTCACCGGATCGCTTCGGTGTTTCTGGTGCTGCCTCCGAACCGGATGGACGCCTACAGCCGCTGGCTGCGCCTTCTGGTGTCTCAGGCCCTTCAGGACATTGCACGGGACGCAGAGGCGTCCGTGAGGCCCCTGAGCGACCCCTCAGGCGCTCAGGGGGACACACAGCGCCTCAGGACGCCCACGCTGTTTCTCCTGGACGAGTTTGCCGCCCTGGGCCGTCTGGAGGCCGTGGAGCGCGCCATGGGGCTGATGGCGGGCTATGGCCTCCAGCTCTGGCCGATCCTGCAGGACATGAGCCAGCTCAAGGACCTCTATGGCGAACGCGCGGGAACCTTCATTGCCAATGCCGGGGTGCAGCAGGTCTTCGGGGTGAATGATTTCGAGACGGCCAAGTGGCTAAGCCAGATGATGGGCCAGGAAACTGCCGGGTTCCAGACCGACAGCTTCAAGCCCGGTGACAGCCCCAGCTTCAACAACAACCTCACGGGCCGCGATCTGCTCACCCCAGATGAAATCATGCAGCTCCGCCCGGAAAACCAGCTCCTGCGCGTGCAGGGGCAAGCCACAGCCGTCGCGCAAAAGCTGCGGTACTATGCCGATCCCGAGTTCAAGGGGCTGTTCGTCCCGCAGGACCCGTAACCCCAAGGACGCCTCCCGATGCCAGACCAACCCGACCTCCCTGCCCTCTCCGACGATGATCTGCGCGAAACGCTCGATCTCATGGCGACGGCTGTCGCCAGCATGTCCGACAGGATCGACGATCTGACCGCCGTGGCGGACAAGCAGATTAAGGTTGCGACGGAAGCGCGGATCGCGGCCTTCGCCGCACGGGACCAAACCAATCCGAAAAAATACGGGGATCTTCTGGGCCAGACCCTCGATAGCCACTTGGGCGCAACCGCAGATGCGATGACCGAGATTGTCAGGCGCCTTGGCGTCCAGACGGACAAGACCATCGGGGCCTTGGCCAAATCGGAAGATGACAGGTCCAAAGCCTATCGAGAGGTGTTCGAACGGGAACAGAAAGCGGATCGTCTCAAAAGCCGCCTGCCATGGTTAGGTCTGGGTGCATTGGTTCTGGCCCTGGTGCTGACGGTGACGCTGCCTCGTTTCTTGGCCAGCAACGCGTCCACATGCGCTGTCCTCGGGGCGTCATGGACCACGACAACCACCGGTGTTGATGCCTGCGTGTTCTACCGGCGCTAATGGGTGAAGCGTTGTCGGTGATCGTCTCAGTCTGTCAGGCTGGGTGTTATATATGTGTTAGACTCTGTGTTACGCGAATCATGCGCTGGGCTATGATATTGAAAAATATGCTTTAATCCGACTTATTTTGAGCTTCTGGTGGGTGATATTACGATAAGGGGTGTGTGATCTTACGAAAGGTGGTGTGTGATCTTACGAAAGCCTGCTTGGTGGGTGATACTACGAATCCCTTGCCTTGGTGTGTGAAATTACGAATAGTAGTGGCATGGTGGGTGATATTACGAAACCGGATCGGACGCCTCTTCTTCCCTTGCGACATGCACAGGGGGATTTCTTCGTTTGTGATATCTTCGACGCTGCGCCCAAAGGTGACATGGCGTCGATGGCGCATCCGATCTTCACCCTCTCGACCAAGCCTGACACCAAAAAACGACGCTATGTGGCTACCGATGGAAAGAGCTACGTGGAAATCAGGCCGAACATGATCGGTCTCGCAACTGTCCACGACCGTGACGTGCTGATCTATTGCATTTCTCAAGTGATGGCGGCTCTGAATGACGGAAAACAGGTTCACAGAACCCTTCGGTTCAAGGCGTACGACCTACTTGTCGCGACAAACCGTCCAGTTGCGGGAACCGGTTACAGCGGCCTGAAAGCCGCGCTGGAACGTCTCCAAGGAACGCAGATCGAGACTAACATCACCACGGGCGGCGTGGAACAGATTGACGGCTTTAGCCTGATAGACCGCTACCGGATTGTTCGCGAAACCCGCGACGGCCGGATGCTCGATCTAGAAGTCACACTTTCCGATTGGGTCTTCAACGCCATTGCCGGGGATGACGTTCTCACGCTCAATCGTCGCTACTTCCAGCTTCGTAAGCCTCTGGAACGCCGTCTGTATGAGCTGGCACGCAAGCAATGCGGGACGCAACCGGAATGGAAATGTGGTCTGGACAAGCTGAAGGACCGAACCGGCTCCACATCTTCCGATAAGGAATTTCGGCGGCTCGTCAGAGCAATCTGTAAGGCTGACGAGGAACACAACCACATGCCGGACTATGCCTTCCGAATGGAAGCAGACATCCTCACGGTAACGCCCAAACCTGAATTTCTGGAGAACTATGCGCCCAAACCAGAACAGGACAGACTGACCGGTGGCTATGTCCTGCCTCTCTCGCCTGATACACTGGAGCGGGCGCGGGAACTGGCTCCGACATGGGACATCAAGGTTCTGGTAGGAGAGTGGCGAACCTACTCCGCCAGACAGAAAAAACCACCAAAGAACCCGGACGCCGCGTTCCTCGGTTTCTGCAAGAGCTGGTTCAAGAAACGCGGTCGCAACGGCTGGTAGAGTAATTACTCAAACACTTATTTACTCAAATACTCAGACCAAAGATCACGGGTGATGTCGGAGATTGACCTGCCCTCCTCGACCGCCTTGATCTTGATTTTGCGATAAAGTGTCTCCTCGATCTCGGCATTCAGGCGCTTCTTCTTCTCAGTCGTCTCGGTGACTTCGTGCAGGATGCGTTTGCGGGCCTCGTCGCCACGGCTTGGACGTTTAGCGGAAAGGGCCATCACGCGACCTCCCGTGTCGCGGTTGCAAGCACTGCCAGTATTTCGTTGCTCAGCGCCGTGGTCTCCGCCCTTGCCTTCACATTGTCGGCGTCGAATACGGTCAGCCCTTCCGATGCCGTCTGAGGGTAGACTTGGCGTTGTGTTATGGTCGTCTCACAGACAGGCAAGGCGTAGTCGTCCAGCGCGGTTCGCACGTCACTGCCCAGCCGGGTTCCTTCCACGACACGGGAGACCACAAACCCGGCGCGCGGCGATCCGTCCGTGACCTCTTGGCGAGCCTTGATGAAATCCACAAGGTCCGACGCGGCCCAAATGTCGTATGGCGATGGTTGAACGGGGATCAGAACGAAGTCGCTGACTTTGATGCAAGCGGCGATCATGTCTTCTAGTTTTGCCGCGCCGTCGATTACCACGTAGTCGTAGTTTGCCGCCATACTTATCAGCGTCTTGACGTTGTTGGGACGGTCCAGCGCGACCAGCTCGATGGGATTGTCTTCGCAGGCTGCGTGCCAGTCACGTGCGCTGCCTTGTGGATCGCTGTCCACGATCAGAACCGAGTATCCCATCTCGTGCAGCGATCTGGCGAGATTGGTGCTGATGGTGGTCTTGCCGCTACCACCTTTCGGATTCAGGACGGAAATTATGCTCATAGCTCTGCCTCTTTTGTGTATTTACTCAAAAGTGTAACTGAGTATTTGAGGTGCGACAAGTTTGGTGTGAACTAATGCCCGGTATTCATCCGCAAGAACGTGGGTGATAGGGATACAACTTATTTACTCAAAAACTCATTTGAGTAAGACGTAGGGCAGGGCGCAGCGCGAATGCTTTGGGCGCGCCATGGCTATCTGAAGGCTTGGCCGAAGGATACGACCGCCAAAGAAGTCCGGCGACTGGACGGCGTAGGAGGGGCGAGGGAACCCCTTGATCGAGCTCCGCGCAAGAAGCCCGGCCGAAAACCAAGCCCGCGTGTACATCAGCTGCATCCGAAAGTTTTCATGCAATATCTGGCGAAGCCGAAAAGCTGGGAATCGTTCAAGGCCAAATTGTTGAAAAGATGTGGAAAGTTCACAGAGGCATTGCTTAACCAGGGTCCATCCACGGCATTTTGGGGACTAAAACTGCCTTTTCGGGCTAGTCATTCTGGACGTGGCACTATAAAGATCTGATAAAAGATCCTGGAGTGGTATATGTCTAAGAAAAATGCAGATCCGTTGCGCCCAGAAGCACAGCCCCCAGCTCTGCCTAAAGTAGTTGGTGGGTTCTCAACGGTGTTAGCCGACCCTCCTTGGCGTTTTACTAACCGTACCGGCAAAGTAGCCCCGGAGCATCGTCGTCTCGACCGCTATTCGACAATGGACCTCGAGGGGATTAAAGCCCTCCCTGTTTCAGAAGTTTGCGCAAAGAACGCACACCTTTATCTGTGGGTTCCGAACGCACTGTTGCCAGACGGTCTCGCCGTTATGGAAGCTTGGGGGTTCCGTTATATATCAAACATCATATGGGCAAAGCGCCGCAAAGATGGAGGTCCAGATGGTCGCGGAGTGGGGTTCTATTTTCGAAACGTAACTGAGATCCTATTGTTTGGGGTCAAAGGCTCCATGCGGACCCTCGCTCCAGCGAGGTCACAGGTAAATATGATTGAAACCCGCAAGCGTGAGCACTCACGTAAACCAGATGAACAGTACGGCTTGATAGAAGCCTGTTCGCCAGGTCCTTATCTGGAGATGTTTGCCCGCCACCCGCAAAAGGGGTGGACCCTATGGGGAGATGAGGCTTCGGAGGAGGTGGCACCTCGCGGTCAAGTTCATAAAGGGTACGCTGGTGGCGAGATATTCCCTCCGTTACATACCAATGAGCAAATTCCTGAGACAGTAGCGGCTGAAATCGGGCGGGAGATAGGCATTCGTTATGAAGCTGGCGCAAGCATTAGGGATCTCGCCGTAGAAACGGGTTACCCCATTCAAAGGGTAAGATCGTTGCTAGAATTGGTGGAGACACCGATGAGGAAACGCGGACGGCCCGCCGCAGAGTAGTTCGTTAAGTAGCCTGATAAGGTGTCCCATCCCATGTGTTCTCGTTCGCAGCCACAATCAATACAGGACAAGACCCCATAACTCCGCGCCTTACTCTCATCTGAGCTTTATCAAAGGCAGTGACGGTTGAGGTTGTAAGGTCGATCGGGAGCTTCTTGGTGCGTTGTTCTTCTGGAAGTGTTTCTTGGTAATCAGCCCACAATTGGCGGGCCAGTTTTAGAAGTGGTAGCCGGTCTTTAGTGATTATCACGCCAGCTGATATCACTCCTGCTTCGTACCAAGAGCGATATGCTGCCAAATCGCGATCTAAATTGCCATCTTTGGCGTTCCACTCAACGTCTAGAACAACCCTATTCTTAAAGTTATCGACTAGATAACCTTCTTGATACACCTCGGGCAGCTCTCCAATTTTCTCAGAATCTTTAGAAAACAAGAGCCCTTTTGTGGATAGGTCTAATCGAGTTTCTTGCCAGCCTCTTTCGTGAAATGCGGTGTCGATCTGTTCTGCTATATCGCCCCTGTTGCCGCCTGCGCGCAACCAATACTGCGGGTCCAGACGATACGTTGACAGGATACTTATGATGTCCTTCCACTCTTCCGGACAGACAGCTTTCATAACCGCAGATGCTGAGTTTGTTTCCATGAATGACCAGTGATTACGCGCTTCGATGGGCATGACATCTGGATCATCGTAAGTGCTTGTTTCAAACATTCGTATTTCCCAACGACCTCATTTATAGGGTCATGTCTTAACAGGGTTGATAACAGCCAAGTCGCTAAACTTATTCACAAAATCGCGGTCGTTCAATGTGATCAGCGCGACGCCTCTAGCCTTAGCTACAGCACCGATCATAAAATCCGGCAAGACACCATCCTTCTTCCCTGTCCCTTTGCTACGTCGATACTCCTTGAAAACTTGGCCTGCGGAAAACAAGCCTTCATCAGTTGCGCGCAGATCTGAGATACCAAGTTCGTCTAGCGCCAACCTGAGCTCTTCAGCAGAGCTCATCCCTGCTGACGCTTCGGCGAAAACGACCTCGGTGATAAATACCATTCCGCTCGATTTGTATTTTTGGAATTCACGCAAAACCGCCGTATGCGCGTCCTCAGCGTCATTAAGAAGTGCAATAAGAGCGGATGTATCCAGGCAGGCTGATGTCGGTTCCAAATCAGCCTCGCATTAGCGACATGAGGTCTGATGAACTCATGGTTGGTTTGATACCACGCTCACGAATATTCGAAAGCGCGCGCACCGACGCCTCTCTAACGAACAGATCAACATCGAAAGCTCTTAATTCGTCGTGGTCGAGAAGCTCATAAGAAGCGTCAAGCCACTCCATTGTGTTCACAACACCTGCTGGGAGGGATTTGGGTGCTCTAGGAAGCTTTTTGTCCACTAAACCGTAGGGGCGTGGATCGTTTGTCTTACCAGTACTGATAGCCTCTATCGAGCGCGTGAATCTGGCCGGGCCACCTACAGACACGTACATTTCTAACAGTCGGCCAAGTGCATATGACTTTTCGACGTTTTTACCGCCTGCTAACGGGGTAAAATCGAACTCATCCAGCGCTTCTTTAATTGAAGATATGGTCAACCGGCGAGCATATCGAAGATGACAGAGACGATCCGCTGCTAGGAATGACGCGTTCATCCACCACCTTTCAATGGTGTCCGCCACCACCGAACTCAAGCCACCAATCTGATACAAAAAACTCAAATTAGTGCTTAGTTTCCGAGATGTCTGCGCTTTGTACCGCTCATCTCCATCCAGAAAGGACTGGATGTCGTTGGCGTTGACTTTCGTTACATCCCATTTGTGTGTCTGAGCCAATCTTTCAACGATGTATCGGTTTGACCACAAAGCTGGCCGTCTTTGGAAATGCCGAGCCCCTTGCCAGGAACCGACCAGCGAGAGATTGAAGGCAAAAAGCGCAAGTCGGTCAAAGTGAGCCGAATGCTCGAAGGAAACAGCCTGAAATACCAGCTCATCAAAAGCGATCCAGTCTCCGGTATCATTCGAATAGTTGAAAAGGAAAAAATTTGCTGGGATATAAAAATTGACGCCTTGCGCTTCCAAGCGCTCGCGGAAGTCGCCGCGTGGAACGTCGTTTTTTGCGCCCCCAAAACCGACCCGAATGGCCTGGTGCAGCTCCGCCAAGCCGCGACCATCCTTTCCCCAGCCAAAATTCTTTGTGAAACTGCCAGGGTGCCAGTCTTCTGTATAGTCCGGCATGACGCTCCCAGGTTGTGCTTACCTACTTCAACCAGACATTCATGCATTGAACAGCATTCGTCAAACAGGGAGATTGGTTCTGCCTAGAACATTCGGAGAGCAAACGTGGGGTTGGCCTGGGTCAGGGCATCTGACGCCATCCTGAAGATACGTTCTGGAATCTCATCAATTTCTGACATCTCTTGCTTCTTTCAAAATCATCAACATGTCCTCGGTAGAACTCAAGCGCGCCGTACTGTCCTCTCGCTGACCTTAAACAAGCGCGCAATTTCCGAAATCGCTCGCTGTTCTTCATCGCGCATACGTCGCACCTCATCCTTCTGGGCGGCTGTAAGGGCAGGGGGCCTGCCGCCGATCCGGCCCCGCTTGCGGGCCGATGCCAACCCTTCCCTGGTCCGCTCTGAAATCCTCTCCCGTTCAAACTGGGCGATTGATGCGAAGACGTGGAAGACAAGACGGCCTGCTGGCGTCGTCGTGTCGATGTCCTCGGCTAGGGATCGAAAGCCGGCACCGCGTGCTCGGATCGCTTCTACGATTTCCAGAAGGTCCTTCAGTGACCGGGCCAGGCGGTCATACTTGGTGACAGTCACGACGTCGCCGTCGCGAAGCTGATCCAGCATCTTGTCCAATTCGGGTCGTTCGCGCTTCGATCCGCTGACCTTGTCAGCAAACAGCTTGGCAGCTCCCGCCGCTGCCAGTGCGTCGGTCTGGGAATCTAGGCTCTGGTCGTCAGTGCTGACGCGGGCATATCCGATGATCATGCCCAATAGTGACAAAAACCTGCCAAAACCGCAAAGGTTTTGCTTAGGGTTTTTGTCATAGCTAAGCGGTTGATCCTGTGTGGGGTAGGGCGCTCGGCCAAAAACGACCGTTTCTGTCACAGGCGATAAGATCGGAGCAATCGCGCTGTTGGAAGCAGCAACATAGCAATAAGGTGGGTGCCCGCCCTAAAGGCGGGCACCTCTGCTTTAACCCACATTTCCCAAGTAAGGCGCTGATTTCGCTGTCCTGACCATTATATTTCCTATATAAAACATGGTGTTGAAGGCTGCGAGGGGCGCGTTTCATGGATCACCCAGAGGGTGCGGGCTTGCAACGGGCA
>NZ_JBLWVF010000039.1:0-10019 GCF_048268605.1 Primorskyibacter flagellatus | reverse complement strand
AGGTGGACGACTTTTACGCCGCCCGCAGCGGGCTCATCCCGCCGCTACCGTGGTCGACTTTCTCACCGCCGTTCTCAACGCTGGATAGTTCGATCTTCGGAACACTCGTTCCCATCTCCGCCGCATAGCTCAGTATGTCAGCGTCGCGGATAATCCTGCCGATATGATGATTGCTTCGCCATATCAAACTGCGCTTTTTGGGCTGGCCTGGCCAAGGCGAGATCATTTCTTTTGAGACGAGTGGAGCGTCTCATCAACACGTGGCTGACGCGTTTGTCGGTTCGGATTTTGAGATAGTGCCTAATGGGAGTATTTATCATTGGCCTCTCAGGCCGACATTCCGCTGGAGAACAAGAACACCATATAGGCTGCATAGGCGACCAGCATGAGAATGCCCCAAAGCCGCCCGACCTTCGTCGTTGCGAACAGCAACGTCAACAGTAGCAAGGCAGCCCCCAGCATTACGGGCGTGTCGATGGTGCGAAACCGTGCACTCACTTCGATTGGCTGAATCACGACGGTTACGCCAAGAATGGCGAGAATGTTGAAGATATTTGACCCGATGACGTTGCCCAGTACGACGTCAGATTGGCGCCTGATCGCGGCGACAATGGCGGTGGCAAGCTCGGGCAGCGAGGTGCCAATGGCGACCAGCGAAAGCCCAATCACGGCATCCGGCACTCCGAAAGTCCGCGCGATGTTCACGGCTCCATCGACCAGCAGGTCCGCTCCGAACACAAGCGCCGCGATTCCGCCAAGCGCGAGGACAGGCGCCAGCCAGGGTCGCCGCAAGGGAACGTCCTCGAACGCCTCTGCCTCATGGTGAAACGTCTTGGCGGTGCGGTTCCTCCGCTCCAGCCAATAGGTGGAGAAAAGATAGCCCGCCAGCACCATCAGCATCGCAATCCCTTCGATGCGGGTGATGATTTCCCCTTGTACCAAGACGAACGCCGCAAGCGAAACGAGGGTTGCCACGAGTGCCTCGCGCACCGCCGTGCGCTCCCAGCCCATAATGGGTGCAATGAGTGCAGCCACCCCTACTATGAGCAGGATATTCGCGATGTTTGAGCCGACAACGTTTCCGAGGGCAATTTCGGAGGCACCGTCGAGAGCCGCGTTCACTGACACCAGCAACTCGGGCGTGGACGTGCCGAAGCCGACAATGACAAGCCCGATCAGGAGCTTCGATATGCCGAGCCGCTCGGCGATGGCAACCGAGCCGCGCACAAGCCCTTCGCCGCCGACGAAAAGTAGGACGAGGCCAGCGGCCACGAAGAGAAGATCATAAAGCATTCGTGGTCCTGTCGGTTAATAGTCGGCTTCGGCATGGGCAGCATTCTGATTGTCATGTCGGGATTTAAGGTGTTGATCAAAGAAAAGGAACTGCAAGCCTTCTCCCTATTCGTAATTTTTTGCGTGTCTTCTTCATTGAAATGCGCCCGGCGATTGTAAACAGGTGCTGGCGATCTGATATCGTAGTGACCCACCCGGAAGGAACCAGATGCAGCGCAACGACGGTGAAATACGGCGACCCTCGCTGTCGCTCCCGATCCTGCGCACGGCACGCCGCCAGCATCGTGCTGGTACGCTCACTCTCGGCAGTCTCCTGTCGGCTCTCGGCGAGGCGTCCTTTGGATGGGCGATCGTGGTGTTCTCGCTGCTGACGCTGCTGCCACTGCCACCTGGGTCTTCCCTGATCACGGCGCTGCCTCTTCTGGTGACCACAGCCCAGATGATGTTGGGTTACCCCCATGTGAAACTTCCAGGGCGCTTGGCCCGTCTGCGGATTGACCCTTTGAAGCTGAGGCGGACGGTCCTGCGCCTCCGGCCGGTGACACGAAGGCTCGAACGCATCCTCGTGCCTCGCTACAAGACGCTGTTTTCCCGGCGCAATGAACGACCTCTCGGCCTGTTCATGTTCGTGATCGCATTCGCTCTTTTCTTGCCAGTTCCCCTGAGCGGTTGGTTCCCGGCCATCTCGCTCTTCATCATTGGCGTCGGCATTGTGGAGAAAGACGGCCTTGTCAGCAGTGTGGGTCTGGTCCTTGGTGCGGCATCGGTCTTGTTGACCGCAACAATCCTCACCTCCCTCGCTGCGGGCGCGGACGCCCTTATCCACTGAAGACGGGCTCAAGCCCCCTGAGAATGGACGAGCACCAGCGCCGATCAATCGCAATCGGAATTATCCATGAGCCCATCTTGCATCTGAGTGTTGCACTGCATCCCAGATTGAAGATCCGTATCTTTCAAAATGACTTCATCAAACACCGCACCAGTCAGGTCCGAGCGATCGAACGAAACGTTCTTCAGTGTTGCGTCCGTAAAGCTTGCTCCACCCAAATCCGCGCCTTCAAATGACACGTTCTCCAGTACGGCGTTGTCGAAGATCGCGATTCCGAGGCCAGCACCAGTGAAATCAACATTCCGAAAAGTGGATCCACTGAGATCAACCCCCGTCATCTTGCGCCCAGACAGATCGAGGTCTTCAAATATGCAGCCATTGCACTGACCGAGCATGCGCAACTGGTCACTATTGCTTGCGGTCTGCGCAGCCGCCAAACCGGGAATAATGAGAAGCATTGCAGAGGCTATTGCGCTTCCAAAACGTACGCCTACGCCCATATTATTCTCTGCTTCTGGCCTTCGCGACCCAGACTTCAAAAGTCAAAAAGGTCGCCTAGAAACGACTCCCGCTTCTTCTTGTGGGGCTGTGATCGATGCGTGTCTCGGTATTCGGAGCTGTGTGCTTGTGCAGGCTCTGCCGCAGCCGGGCCCGCGCGTTCAATGATCTTGTCGAGTTCGCCACGGTCAAGCCAAACCCCCCGACATTTCGGGCAGTAATCAATCTCGACGCCGCTACGCTCAGCAATCACGAGCATCTCTCCGTCCACGGGACACTGCATGCGGTTCACCTCTCTTGCCAATTTCAATTCATATCAGCGTTTGAACTAAGTACTCTGTGGCCGTTTCCAACCCCTCAGCCGCGAAAACGCGCGGCTGTCGGTGCATCCGCCCCTCACAACCTTGGGTCAGCAAGGGTCGCCGACACATCGGACGTGCTTCCGTCCCGGAGCACGCGGATCGTGACCCTGTCACCGGGAGCGTAGGCGTCGAGCGCATCACGGAGATCAGCCGAAGTCGCGACAGCCCGATCCTCTATTCCGACGATGATGTCCCGAGGGACCAGCCGTCCGGACGCGTCTTGGCGCGCAGGGCGCAACCCAGCCGCCACGGCCGGGGACCCCGGCTCTACCCCGAGGATAAGAACCCCTTCCAGACCCTGCATTGCGGCGAGGCGATTGATCTGGTCGGAATGCCGAATACCCAGAATAGGCGGTCGATAGGTGCCTGTTTCGATCAGCTGGGGCACGACCCGGTTCACCGTGTCAACGGGCACCGCGAAGCCGATACCGGCACTGGACCCGGACGGGCTGAAGATGGCCGTATTCACGCCGATCAGTCTCCCCGCGCTGTCGATCAGCGGACCGCCGGAATTGCCGGGATTGATCGCCGCATCGGTCTGGATCAGGCCCTCGATGGTCGCGCCGTCCTGTGTCGGGATCTCGCGATCAAGCGCCGAGACGATGCCAGTGGTCAATGTCCAGTCGAGACCGAATGGGTTGCCTATCGCGAAGACTGATTGCCCGACGCGCAGCGTGTCGCTCTCGCCGATCGGCAGGGGCGGCGGAGTGTCGAGGCCCGCATCAACGTGAAGAACGGCCAGGTCGTGTTCTGGGGCCGTTCCCACGAGATCTGCCTCCAACAGACGACCGTCTGCGAGCCGGACACGGGCTCCAGATGCGCCCTTTATCACATGATTATTGGTAACGATGTGGCCCCGATCGTCCCAGATGAACCCCGAGCCCGTGCCCCGCGGTACTTCCATAGCCCGGCGTGACCATGGATCGAGCACGCGACTTTCGGTCGTGATCGACACGACCGAGCCACGTGCCGCCTCGAACAGGGCGATGGTCGTTTCCTCCTGGGGCGCAAGTTCGCCACGCGGAATGATCTGGCGCAGCTCAGTTTCGCGCCATGGTGCTTCGAACAGTAGGAAGGCGGCGATGCCAGCCGCAACCAGCCCCAATAGAAAACCGCGCAATTGGCCTGCACCTCTAATCATTCGGATTTTTCTCTTTATATTTCATGATAAGTCAGATGATTTCGAATCGACAAAGTTTTATTTGGCTTTGGTTTCGCCCAATCTCAACTCCTGACCCCAAACAAATGATGACAGCAATGCCGGTTTCGTCGCACTTCATTCTCGAAGTCTGTCGGCATAAGCGCTATCTCCCGAACGTGTCACGGCTGTGCACCCTCGGGCGAGGCGTTTCCCAGGTTGACGTCAAGCCATTCAGTCATCCGCGCCACGACAATACTTAGCTTGCTCCCTGACATCTGTCCCGTGAGTCGCTTTCCAAAATCTTCAAATGGTGACACATTACCAGCTAGGGACGCGTGGCAGAGAACCCGCGCTCGCAACAGGCGGATCGGAGCGGCATCCATGACCCTTGCACATATCCTGTGTGTTTTATCTATCTTTTCGGCATGTATTGCCTTGATGGCGCTTGACACGCCGACGACCGTGGCCAGATCTGACGACCTACGTGTAGGACGGGTAACCAACCTACCACTGCCCCGCTACGTCAGTCTGAAGACAAAAAAGGCGAACGTGCGCCGTGGGCCGAGCCTGACCTACCGCATTGATTGGGTGTACCAGCTTCGGAACATGCCGTTGCAGATCACTGCCGAGTACGGCCATTGGCGTCGCGTGATCGACAGCGACGGGCAAGGTGGCTGGGTGCATTACGTCTTGCTGTCGGGCGTACGCACAGTGATCGTCGAAAAAGATCTTCTTGCACTGCGCAACAAACCGTCTGAAACTGCGCGTGTGAGGGCTAAACTGGAACAAAACGTCATCGCGCAGCTCGAAGAGTGTCAAGGCGCGTGGTGCGAATTGAACGCGGGTGGCTATACGGGTTGGGCACACAAATCCGCATTTTGGGGTAGTGGACCAGAAGTTCTCGTAAACTGAGTTTTTGGGATCCGCGCAAGCCATGATTGCACTTAAACGCCACTGGTCAACCATCAACGTCTGAACCTTTCTGCGGTGCTCCTGTCATCGGTGGTAGCACTGGGGTCGCGTTTCTCTAACCACAGCGTAACCGCCTGAGTGCCCGGGGAAACCGGAGCAAGATCACGGGCGACCTACAGTTCCCTTCATCTTGGTTGGTGCACATGTGCACTTTGCACCAGGCCAAAGGCCATCATCAGCACTAGCATCGCCGTCCCGCCGTAGCTGACCAGCGGCAACGGCACGCCAACGACCGGCACCAGCCCCATGACCATTGCCATGTTGATAGCAAAGTAGAGGAAGAAGGCCATCGCTACCCCAAGCGTCAACAAACTCGCATACCGGTCCCGGTTCGCCATTGCCGAAACCATACAAAATATGATGATCAGTGCGTACATCAGGAGTAGAGAGGCAGTACCAACGAAACCAAATTGTTCGGCAACCGCTGTAAAGATGAAGTCGGTATGCTTCTCAGGCAGGAAGTTGAGCCGCGTCTGGGTTCCCTGCATGAAACCCTTGCCACTCCACCCACCCGATCCGAGCGCGATCTTCGCCTGCGTAATGTTGTATCCAGAGCCGAGTGGATCGGCGGTAGGATCGAGGAAAATATCGATCCTACGATATTGGTAATCCTTCAATAATTGCCAAGGCGTATCTCGGCTCTGCAGAACGGCGGTGACGGTGCCGACACCTGCAACCGCGGCTGTTGTAAAATACGCCCAATGCACGCCCGCAAGAAACATCATCGCGGCACCTCCAATCAAGAGAAGCAGGGAGGTTCCGAGATCGGGCTGCACCAAAACTAATGCTACGGGCATCGCGATAAAAACTAGCGGCACAGCAACCCATAACGGGTGCGATGTTTTCCGAGAAGGAAGCCAATCATAATAGGCAGCGAGCAACATGATGAGGCTAATTTTCATGAGCTCAGAGGGCTGTAACTGCATGAAACCCAAATCAATCCAACGCTGCGCACCGCCGCCGCTGAAACCAGTAATTTCAACCCCGATGAGCAGACAGAGACTGACGAGATAAGCCATTACGGAAAGGTTGCGCCAGAGCCAGATTGGCACCATCGCGATGCCAACCATGAGAATGAAACCTGCCGCGAAACGTTCTACTTGCGGCTTCATCCAAGGGTGTGCTGAGCCGCCCGCGAGTGCATAAAGCATAACAAACCCGACACAGGCCACAGCACAGATCAAAACGATCAGGCCCCAATTGAGATAGAACAGCTTACGTAAACCGGTTGGTACGGTTTGGCTGTTGTAAATAAGGTAGCTCATGTGTAGCATTTCCCAAATTGGACTTGATCGGCGCAAAGTTTTCCGATCGCCTCCCCTATAGAAGAGTCGCTCTCCCCTCTCACGGCTGTTCCCCGCGGATCACCCGGTTGGCACCAGTCAAATCAGCGCCTCAAATGCACAGCCACGGCGTTTTCCGAACATGCACAATTGCTGATCTATACCCGCTTCCGATGCAATAACCGGACTAAAGAGAAACGAAATAAGAATGCCAAGTGGCCCCGCTCGCTTCGTTCCAGCCATACGCCGTGGCATCGGAGGCTTCAGTCGATCTCAACGCTGGAGCGAGCCAGAATCACCAACTGGGTTCCGTCGAGTGGACATTGCATCATTGAGTCTCCTTCGTTGTTGATATAACTTGGGAGTGCCGTCCATAGATCGCAACCTCGGCAACTCATTCTATGGGTCGCAACACACAGCACACGAATGAGCATATGGCGACCCCTCTGCTTTCAGCGTGCTCGATTACGTCAGCAAGACGGCCGAGACGGCAGCACACTTCAGCCGTGATCAAGAGAATCCGCGCGGCGCATTGCTCTTCCATCTGCTGAGTAAGCTTTATGAACGCACCAGCGTCGTCATCACCACAAACCAGAGCTTCAGCGAATAGGCAACAGTCTTCGGCGATCCAAATACGACGGCCGCCTGACTCACCGCTGCCACATCTGGGAGACCGGAAACGACAGCTTCCGCTTCAAAGCAAGCGCAGCCTAGCGGCGCGAAAAAAGAAAGAGGGCAATGACATTTTGACCCAAGACTGCCCCTCGAAACAAGTCTCAAGCTGGGTCAGTTCTCGATGGAAAACCTGGGGGTGCTTCAGCATGGAAATCTACAGCACGTGCTTAGGGCTATCCCTGAGCCTCCTTGGTCAGCCCAAGGTGTCCGGTCGAAAGGGGGCCGGTTCGCGATCTGATACTATCCAAGGGCCTGTAAGGCATCCTCAAGCCTGTGTGGTGGCAACGGTTTAGAAAGAACAGCTTCCGGTTTTGTGGTCGCAATACGCTCCAACTTCATCGGGTCGGTTGTTCCCGTTACGAAAACCACTTTGATATCCGGACATCTCTCGCGGATTGCCTCGACAATCTCACAGCCGCTTCCGCCGGGCCCAAGGTCCATGTCGGTGACAATTGCGTCAGGGCAATGATCAGCGAATTCTCGTTCAGCTTGTGCGACGGACCCGGTGACCGCTAACACAAGATAGCCCGCGTTTTCGCAACGCTCCCGGATATCCATCGCAATCAGCGGGTCATCTTCGACGATGACGAGCGTCTTGATTGGACTCATTTTAATTCTCTTCTATAGACTAACGTCAGATAAACATCAGAGTCGTTAGTTGGGTTCCGAGAAAACTGACAGCTTTTTCGCAAGGCTGCTACTTCCACACTTCTGTTGTTAGACCCCATGATCGCGGTGTGAGTTGACTGGGCTTTGTTGCGCAAAGAGTGTGAAGCCCGGACCTCCCCTTTCCCCGGACGGACTTATCCCATGGGCTCTGTGACAGGTATGCCGAGCGCGGTGTAGCCGTTTAGCACGGCAGCGCGGATCTGGAGTTCGGCGACCTGGCGATCGAAGTCGCGTGCCATGAGGCTCTGCCCCAGCAGCTTCACGCAGTGCATCTTCGTCTCGGCGCGGCTTCGGCGGTGATAACCGGTCCATTTTCGCCAGATGGCGCGGCCGAGGTATTTCGAGGCGCGCAGCGCCTCGTTTCTGGCGATCGCACCGGCCGTCAATGGCTTCCAGGGCTTGGCGTTCTTGCGTGGCGGTATGACAGCATCGGCGCCCCGATCGGCGATGGCGTCGTGGCACTTGCGCGTGTCGTAGGCGCCATCCGCGGTGACCGAGCCGATCTCCACGTCATCGGGGATCTGGTCAAGCAGCTCGGGCAGCATGGGCGCATCACCAATGTTGCTACCCGTGATCTCGATGGCTCGGATCTCCAGCGTCTGTTCGTCGACGCCGATGTGGATCTTGCGCCACAGACGGCGTTTCGCGCCACCATGCTTGCGGGCATGCCACTCGCCTTCGCCCTCTGCCTTGATGCCAGTGCTGTCGACCAGCAGGTTCAGGGGGCCCTGCGAGCCGCGGTAGGGGATGGTCACGGCCAGGGTTTTCTGGCGCCGGCTCAGCGTGCTAAAATCTGGCACCGACCAGTCGAGGCCGACCAGGCGGAGCAGGCTCTCCACGAACCCGGTCGTCTGCCGGAGGGCCATGCCGAAGAGCACCTTCATCGTCAGGCACGTCTGGATCGCGGCATCGCTATACTGTGGCTGCCTGCCTCGCTTGCCCGTTGGCGGGGGCACCCACACCATGTCCGGGTCGAACCAGATCGTCAGGGAGCCACGTTGCCTCAGCGCTTCGTTATAGGCCGACCAGTTCTTGGTCTTGTAGCTCGGCGGAATGGGTCTGCTCATGCAGACCAGCTACCACGCTGGATTCGCGAGATGAATCCCTCACTCGGCGTTTGCGCATGTATGCCAAGGGCGTCGAAATCTGGTGCGCTCCCACCGTAGACGAGCGCGACGTCTGGCAAGCCACGATGCGTCATATCGCCCATGAAGGGCGTTGCTTCCTGGTCAGCGCTTGCCAGTACCAGCCGTCGCCCGCCGAACTTGGCGTCTCGGTCGAGCATTGGGACGATGCCCGCCCGCTGATCAATGGCGGCAGCGTTATCATCGGGCCCATGGGCGATGTGCTTGCAGGTCCGCTGACCGGACGCGAAGGGTTGGTTTCAGCGGAAATCGACCGGGCCGAACTGGTCCGCGCGCACTATGATTTCGATGTGGTTGGGCATTATTCCCGCCCCGACGTCTTCACCTTGCAGGTGGATGAGCGGCCGAAAGCTACGGTCCGATTTCACGGAAGCGACGAATTAGATGTTTAGTCCCGGCATCTGGTGGATAGGGTTTAGCTTGCTGCTCGCCATATCCTAAATCGCCCTTGGCCGGTCAGCTCCCGGACCAGGCCTTTCGCTTCCATCCAAGCCAGGTTGCGCTGCACGGCAGCGCGGCTAGCGCCGGTCAGCGTTTCCGCCATCGGTGCCGCTATCAACGGCCATTCGATGAATGCCTCCCGCAAGGCAGGCGGTGTGCGGCCCGACAGGTTCGCCATTACGTTTTCCGCCTGTCCGGCCCATGTTTCAATGCCGTCCAGATGACGCATCGCCGTTAGAATTGCGCTGCTCATCCCATCCAGCCAGCGGGCAAGGCGCTCTGGTGGCAAGCCGGATGCGCGCAGCCCCCCTGCCCCGCCCATAGCCAGCGGTGCGAAGATGGCACCGCTTCCGTCGCTGCCCGCGATCCTGGCGGCGGTGACAGCGCCCTCGATACGATCTCCATGTTGGCCGAGGCCGGCTAGGCTCCAGAGGTGAAAGCCCATACATGCGCGCGTGATCGGATGTAGATCGGTAGCCGAAGCCATTACGCCCAACCAACCGCCCGCGCGACCTTCGAAACGCTCGGTGACGTCTTCGATGTGCTCGTGTCGCGTTGCCCTTAAATCTGAGACACGACGCGTTCGGGGGGGAGTGGGCAAAACGTGGGGGTCTGGTCGTGCTAGGGTCGGTTCTTTGCGAGGAGAACTGCCATGGATGTCCGGATAACTGTTGAGACCACCTTCGAAAACGGAAGGAAACGCTCCCATCA
>NZ_JBLWVF010000038.1:0-11647 GCF_048268605.1 Primorskyibacter flagellatus | reverse complement strand
ACCGATGGTATGACCGCTACGTCGAAGGTGGCTTTGATGCCCTCGCGGATCGTTCGCCTCGGCCAAAGTCGGTCTGGAACCGCATCCCTGATGTCCGCCGTGACGACCTGATTGAGTTTGCGTTGGAGCATGAGGCACTGACCACACGCGAGCTGGCCGTTAAATATACCGATGAGAAGCGATATTTTGTCTCTGAATCATCGGTTTACCGCATCCTGAAAGCCGCTGATCTGATCACAGCACCAGACTATGTGGTGATCAAAGCGGCCGATGAGTTCACGGACAAGACCACCGCCATCAACCAGATGTGGCAGACTGACTTCACCTACTTCAAGATCATCGGCTGGGGCTGGTATTACCTGTCCACCATCCTCGACGACTACAGCCGCTACATCATCGCCTGGAAGCTCTGCACAAACATGCGGGCCGAGGATGTGACCAGCACGATCGAGCTGGCGCTTCAGGCATCGGGCTGCGACCAGGCCGTGGTCCGACACAAACCCCGTCTGCTCAGCGACAACGGATCCTGTTACATCTCTGGCGATCTGGCCACGTGGTTGGAGGATCAGAAAATGGACCACGTTCGCGGGGCGCCATTCCACCCGCAAACGCAAGGCAAGATCGAGCGCTGGCACCAGACCATGAAGAACCGGGTTCTGCTGGAAAACTACTACCTGCCCGGTCATCTCGAGCGACAGATCGGGGACTTCGTCGAATACTACAATAACCAGCGCTACCACGAGAGCCTGAACAACGTCACACCCGCTGACGTCTACTTTAATCGGGACAAAGCCATTCTGAGGGAAAGGGAGAAGATCAAGAACCTGACGATCCGACAGCGACGCTTGCAACATCAAAAACAAGCAGCATAATCAATCAAACAACCGAACCAGAGCCTCCAATGTTCAAGCCGCTCTGATGTCCCATTTTATATGACGACAGACACAAAATATAAAGGCGCATAATGAAGTTTATGTTAATTATTTTCACGCATTCTACGGTCTCTCGGCGTATGTCTTATGTTAAATAGTATTCCATAATTTTCTTAATCTGCGTCCCAAGTTGCTCACTTTTTGCTCATCGGCAGCCGCTAATATGGACCACCCAAGAGGGGCTGCTCAGTGGCTACATTTCTTATCGCTCTTGGCCGATCATGGATAGCAGGCAAGCTTGGCCCGGGTCCTGGGCATCACGAATTCGGCTCATCATCGTTGCCCAGTCTTCCTCAGGTGCGCTGTTCGAAAAGTCGACGAGCCCGACGCTGGCAAAACCATCATGTCGGGCTTGCTAATCAAGGAGCTGATTGAAGAGTACCGCAAAGTTTGGGGCCGGATGCTATAAAACCGTTAAGGGGCGGCCCTCACTTGGAGGGGTATTCGCCTCCCCAAGTAAAGGCTTCATCCAGTCAAACGCAACATACTCTAGTCACCTGAATCTAAAGTCCTTGGCATTGTGATTTCTGGCAGAACCGCTTGACGGAGGCGAGGATTTCGTCAGCTGACTTGACCCATCGATATGGCTTCGGGGCCTCGTTATGTGCATCGATGAATGTGGCAATGTCAGCCTCCAACTCGGCCACGGACCTGTGTACTCCACGCTGGATCTGCTTGCGGGTCAATTCGGCGAACCATCTTTCGACTTGGTTCAGCCAACTTGCCGAAGTCGGGGTGAAGTGTACGTGCCAGTGCGGGCGGCGGGCCAACCAGGCCTTCACCTTCCACTCTTGTGGGTCGCGTAATTGTCCATCACCAGATGCACGTCCGGCCCTTCGGGCATCCGCCGGTCGAGTTCCTTGAGGAAGTTCAGGAACTCGGTCGCACGATGGCGCTTATAGCATTTTCCGATCACAGCACCGGTGGCAATGTCGAGCGCCGCAAACAGTGAGGTCGTGCCGTTTCGGATGTATGTGTGGGTGCGCCGCTCGGCCACACCGGGGGCCATGGGCAATACGGGCTGTTCTCGATCTAACGCCTGGATTTGAGATTTCTCGTCCACGCACAAGACGATAGCCCGGTTCGGTGGCGACATATAGAGGCCGACAACGTCCTGTACCTTGTCCACGAACAGCGGGTCGGTGGAGAGTTTGAAGGTCTCCGAACGATGCGGTTGCAGGCCGAACGCGTTCCAGATCCGACGGATTGTCGTGTGCGACAGACCGGTCTCCGCGGCCATCGAGCGGATCGACCAATGCGTCGCGTCCTTTGGGGTGGTCTCCAGCGTCCGTTTGATGACATCGGCGACCTGTTCATCCGATACAGTCCGTGGCCGGCCTTCGCGGTACTCGTCCCAAAGCCCTTCGATCCGGTGCTCCGCAAAACGCCGCCGCCATTTGCCGACTGTGTGCTCGCTGTGGCCAAGTTCCGTCGCGACGTCCTTGTTGGAAAGACCCGCCGCACAACGCAACACGATGCGGCACCTGTCAGATAATGACCGTGCCGCCTTGTGCCGGCGTAACTGCGCCTCAAGAAACGCCCGCTCCTCGCCGCTCAAATCAATAACTACCGCCGCACGACCTCTCATCATCCGCTCCCAAGGCTGCCTCAAATCTATGATGACAACTTCGGTTCCGGGTGACTAGGCGGCAGTAGCCGCCTCAAATCGAGGGAACAGGATATTGTTTTCCAGATGGATATGTTCGACCAAATCCATCCGAAATTGCTCTGCGCCTTTGTAAAGCGCCTGCCATGTCCGGCATGCATGCGGTGGTGGGGTGTAGCTGTTGGTCAGGCGTGCGATCTCATCCAGAAGCGCCCCGGTATCTTCATGGTCTTGCCGATAGTCTCCGATCTCTACGGCAATGCGGTTCGCTGCTGAATTGCGCATCGCAGGAAACAGAACCTCTTCTTCCTCTTTCATGTGGACTGCCATTTCCTCTTGGATCTTATTCAGAACCTCGGTCAGCCCTGCCGGGACGTCCGGCTTGTTCGCATGAACTCTCTCAACCTTGCTCGACAATTCGATCAGGTCAGGAATCTGTTGGCGATGAACGTCGTGGTACCGGATTTGGATATGGTCAATCAATGCGCCGGTTTCCTGAGGGACCTCCGGTGCCGCCGTTGGATCAAGCGCATCCAGCGCTGCGATCACCGTCGCAAGTTCGTGATTGTTGCGCTTGGCCGCTTCTGCCAGCGAAGAATCGCCATGACAGCAAAAGCTGATGTCAAACTGTCGGAAAACGCCGGGGGCGCCGGGAAGTTGTGCGGCGATTTCACCGACGCTCTTGGTGAAGAGAGGGTTGATTGTCGTGCTCATAAAAGTCTCCATGGATTGACTTGGTTTCTTGGTTGTCGTGGTGTTGTCCGGCCGGGCCGCCGACGCGGCGCATGTCCATCAATTCAGTTGGTTGCTTGCTCCAGTCGCTGGAGTTCGCGCGCATGGAACGCGCGCTCGGTCTCGTCGTCACGCGGGCCACGCGACAGGTCGCGGGCAAGATCAAAGAATCCCTTGCCCGGCAGGCCGTCGCTGGCCCGACCGATGGCGCGGGCGGCAATGAACGGGTGGCCCGCACCTGCGTCATCCCGCATCGTAACTTCCAGCGCCTGGGTCACTTTGCGCACCGAACCGGGGCGCCAAAACCCGAAGGCGCGCGTCAGTGTGCCATAGCTGACCGTTGGATCGGAGGACGGTAGCGCCTTCAGATACTGGCGAAGCCGTTCGGCAAGCGGGGTGTCCGCATTTAGCGGCGCGGGTTCCTGGGCGATTGGGGATCGCATATTGTGGCTTTCACCAGGGGCATCGCCATAGAACGGTTTGGCGCCTGCTTCGTGATCCGTCACATCGACTATGTCCCGCAGATCGGGCAGGGCTGCGCGCAGCTTGCGCTCGACGCCGCCCCGAAGCGTCAGTTGTGACGCGGCACAACCCTGACAGCCACCGGACATGCGCAGATATACGGTTCCCTCCGCTACCGTCTCGACATCTATATGGCCGCCATGCCCGGCAATGGACGGGTTGATCTGACTGGCAAGCAGAGCCCGCACCGCTTCCATCAGTCGGGCATCTGCATCGCCTTGCCTAGGCTCGTCGGCATTACCCAGCGGGGCCCCGGTGCCCAGCAGGACAGCACGGATTGCCGCCGCGATTGGCGTTTTCATGGCGTCCCAGCGGGCCGTGGCGTGTTTGCGGATATGAATGACCGGGCCGTCGACCGCCACCTGCTGAACCCCGGCCACGGCGAACAGGGCGGCCGACAGTGGCGCATCTTCGGCCATACCATCAAAGCGCACGATCCCGGCACCTGTCTGGACCGGCGCATCGAGCAGAAAGCGCAGGGTTTCGGGATCGCGGGGCGAAGGCTGCACCCGGATCCGTATCCGATGTGCCGTTTCAGACATCCTCCAACTCGGCCCCCTGCATGTCGCGCAGCGCGCTGAAGCTGTAGATGCCGATGCTGTGGCTGTCGCTGAATGCGACACCAAGCGCGTAGTTGCCGATGCTCCAGATGCGGGTTGCGCTGACCGCAAGCGGGACGGTTTCGGGATCCAGCAGCCGGTCGCCGGTCATCTCATTGCGGCAGGCGGCGCAACGGCAGGCAATGCGCAGGTCGCGTATGGCAATTGTCCGGCTGTCGCCGTCCGGCCAAAGGATCGTCAGGCCCGCCGCAGTGTGGTCAAGCGCGCAGGGAATGTCATGTGCACTGCCCGTGGCAGGAACCGGCACGGGCCTGCCAACATCACTCGCCATGTTCCAGTCGAAGGGCAAGGCAACACCGTCGGTTCCCGCATGGCCATCCACCAACGCAGCGGCGATTTGGGCATAGGCCTGCGCCGCCGGGCTGTCGGGCCGGGTCAGAACCAGCGGGCGACCGTCATCGCCGGAATCGACAATCGCGGGGTCCAGCGGAACTTTGCCAAGGAACGGCACGCCCAGCTCGGCCGCGATCGCCTCGCCGCCGCCCTGATGGAAGATGTGGGTGACATCGCCACAGGACGGGCAGGTAAAGCCGCTCATGTTCTCGATCACGCCGATGATCGGCACCTTGACCTGCTCCATCATCCGCAGACCACGCCGCGCGATCTTCAGGCTGACATCCTGCGGCGTGCTAACGACCACGGCGCCGGTCAGAGGGAAGGACTGGGCCAGCGTCAACTGAATGTCGCCCGTCCCCGGGGGCAGATCCAGCAGCAGCACGTCAAGTTCGCCCCATGCCACCTGCGACACGAACATCCGCAGGTATTTGGTGACCATCGGGCCGCGCAGGATTGCCGGGCGGTCATCGTTGGTCATCATCGCCATCGAGATGACCTTGACCCCATGAGCCTCGGACGGGATCACCCTTTGATCGGGGGCCATTGTCGGCGGCGCATTGCCCGGAATACCCAGCATGCCAGGGATCGACGGGCCGTAGATGTCGGCATCGACAATGCCGACGCGCAGTCCGGCACGGGCCATGGCAACGCCGAGATTGACGGTGACGGTTGATTTTCCGACGCCCCCCTTGCCGCTGCTAATCGCGATCATGCGGCGCGGACCGGTAGTCGCGTTCTGTGACGTTGCCCCGGCGGTCATGATGATGGTCTTTCTTCCAGTGCTTCAACAATCGCGCCGAAGTGCTGCGGCTGGATGATCAGATCGGCCAGCGTGTGCCGATCCATGACCGCCATAAAGGCGCTCAGCGCCTCGGTGGCAATCGCCGGAAAGCGGCAGAATGACGTGATGGCGCAGGCATTTGTGGGCGCAAAACACTCGACCATCTCGAAATCCGGTTCGGTCAGGCGGAACACATCGCCCAGACGGATCTGCTCTGGTGACAGGCCCAGCGTGAACCCGCCAGTGCGCCCCCGCTGCGAGCGCAGGATGCCTGCGCGGGCCAGCACACCGATGATCTTCATCAGGTGCCCACGCGAAACATCATAGACCTCCTGGGTTTCATCGATCGTTACCAGGCGGTCAGGGTGCGCGGCCGCAAAAAGAAGCACCCGCAGCGCGTAGTCCGACATCATCGTCAGCCTCATGTTCGTTCTCCGATCTGTGTGTCGGCTTTGACGCCGGTTCGTCGCGCATCTGCCGCTGCCACCTCGTGCGCCGCACTTCCATACGGCATTAAAAGAATATTGACAATATTTCTTTTAATGCGTAGCCATAAAGGTGTTGAAGAGAGGGAGATACTAATGCCTGAAAGCGCCACCATCCCCACCACTAACCCAACCATCGTCGACCTGCGCCCCATGATTCCGCCCGAACGCCATGCGATGGTCTTCGCGGCGCTCGAAGCGCTCGCCCCCGGCGCAACCTTTGTGTTGATCAACGACCATGCGCCGATCCCGCTCCTTCAGCGGATCAAACAGAACTGGCCTGATCGGTTTAACGCCGAGTTCCTCGCGGACGGGCCCGAGGTCTGGCAAGTCGCAATCACCCGCAACAGCGCCTGACCAAAAGAAGGAGACATGACAATGCGCCTGGAACCGACAGCAGAAGGATTTCAGATTGGCGCGGCCGACCTTGGCGCGTTACTGGGTATGGCACCACAGGACATCCAGCGCATGATGCGCGACGGCCAGATCACCAGCTTGAGTGAGAAAGGACAGGATCAGGATGAAGGGCGTTACCGGATCACGTTTCGCCACCGCTCGACGCGCGTGCGCCTGACTGTGAATGCGCAGGGCGAGGTTCTGCTGCGCACCCGGGCGCGTGTCACGCCCCACCCAGGCGAAACAACTGGTGCCAGCATCAAAACCCAGGAAACAGCGACGGCCAGTAAAAACGCCAGTACCACAACAAGCGTCAAGGCCCCAAAATGACATGGTCTTTGGAAACTCCTGCCCCGGCGCACTACCCTACTCCAGTATCGCAACTGGTAAAACTGGCGGAAATGGTTGAGGATCTTCACGTCGGTGACAAGGGAAACCCGGAAGGTTTGTCCACAGTCCTTCGCCGCCTGATCAATGAGCACGCCGTTCAGAAAAGCACAGCGAAGCAGGCTCTTTTTCCCGCCGCAAGCAAGTCGACGATGTTCAAAGCCGACGCCTCTGCCGAAGTCCTAAGGGAAAAACACGTCGCTTGTGATCGCGATACCCAACGTATCCGTGACATCACGAACCACTTCCCCCTGCCCGAAGGCGCCTGCGAAAGCTGGGTCACGCTTTATACCGGCCTTTCAGACTTCATCAGCGATATTCAGACCCACGTGTCCCTTGAGAAGGAGATACTCGGCACGCAGTTAACCCACTGAACCAAAGGGCGGCAAATCGGCCGCGTTCAAGGTCTGATAGCGCATCTCTACGGATCAGAATGTACCGCGGATAACCCGCTTTTGGAGGAGATCATGTTCAAGATTACACTTCCCGCCGACAGAACGGAGATTGATATGGTGGCCGTTGCCGAAGCTTTTGGCATCAGCGTCAAGGGCTTGGACGACGCCATTCATATCGGCACGGTCAGCCGATGGTTCGAACTGGGCGAAGGCGACCAGGACAACAAGCCACACTGGATTTTTGCCTCGACGAGACTTGGGTTGAAAGTTGATGTCGATGAACATGGGTTCGTGCATTCCGTCAATGAATACAGAACCGTGAGCGCCGAACTGCAACAGAAAACGGGGCAATACGGCAATGCAGTGCGCAGCAAAACACTGCTGGCCAAAGCGGTGGATCCCAATATCGAGGATGCGGACGATATCGCGCGCCGCGCCCGCCTTGATGCGCTTCTCGACGAAGCACTTGAAGAGAGCTTCCCTGCCAGCGACCCTATCGCAATCAGCTTTTATTCTCCGCACCGAACCGCCCGATTGTGACAAACATCTGTTGGTGGTTGAACGTCATGCAATGGACTGTAAGGAAGGCCGAAAGGTATCGTGATGGTCGAACATTCTGATGAAGTGGATGAAATTCCGCGCCTGAAATGGCCACGCCGGTTTCCGGTGCCGCGCGATTTCGGTGTCGCCAAAGGCTCGCGTATCTCCGAGGGGAAATCCTGGCCCGCACCTGATGGTGCTACCCGGATTGCAACCCTGCGCATTTATCGCTTTAGCCCGGATGGTGATGTTGGCCCCCGGATGGACACATTCCGCGTCGATCTGGACGATTGCGGGCCGATGCTTCTGGATGCGCTGATCTGGATTAAATCGAAAGTCGACCCGACGCTGACCTTTCGCCGGTCTTGCCGCGAAGGGGTCTGCGGCTCTTGTGCGATGACGATTGACGGCACCAACTGGACGGCCTGCACCCGCGCCATGGATGAGCTCTCGGAACCTGCCACAATCTACCCGCTGGCCAATCTGCCGGTGATCAAGGATTTGGTGCCCGATCAGACCCACCTTTTTGCACAACATGCGCTGACCGAACCTTGGCTGAAAGCCGAAACGCCCGCGCCGGAACATGAACGCCTGCAATCGGTCGAGCAGCGTCAAGCCCTTGATGGCTATTACGAGTGCATCATGTGCTTTTGCTGCACGTCGCCGAGCCATTGGTGGAATGGCGACCGCTTCCTTGGCCCCGCAGCCTTGCTCACCTCGTGGCGCTGGCTGGCCGACAGCCGCGACGAGGGGCGCGGCGAACGGCTGGATGCGCTGGACGATCCATTTCGGCTTTATCGCTGTCACACGATTCTGAATTGCACCCGCACCTGCCCGCGCGGCCTGAACCCCGGCAAGGCCATCGCCGAGATTAAGCGGATGATGCTGGAACGTGGTGGCTGAGAAGGAGCGTGTCATGAGCTATCCCCGCCCGAAATCACCGAACATGCAGAATTATCGGCCTCAGCTGACTTCGGTCATGTCGTTCGGGCATCGGCTGTCCGGAGTTGCATTGAGTTTGTTTGCCTTCGGCCTTGCCGGTTGGCTTTTGGCGGGCGCAGCGGGTCCGGTGACGTTTGAGCGCGCGCAAGCGGTTGTGTTGTCGATAGCTGGGCGTGTCGTGCTTTTTGCCGCAACGTTGGCTGTCCTTTATCACCTTTGCAACGGTATCCGGCACGTGATCTGGGACAGCGTCCATGCCTTTGAGTTACGCAGTATTTATGCGGGTGGCTGGGTGGTTGTAGTTGCAAGCCTGATCCTGACATCCGCCCTGTGGCTATGGGTGCTGATATGACTTCGCATCGTGTCACCCCCTATTCTGCTGCGCATGGGCGTGGTGCGGCGGGACACGCTGCACACCATTGGTGGGCACAGCGTGTCTCGGCCATTGCCCTCGTACCACTGGTTTTGTGGCTTGCGTGGGCGTTGGCAAACGGTGCAGCGACTGACTACTCAGCCCTGACTGTCTGGCTCAAAGCGCCACTCAACACGATCCTGATGATCCTGCTGCTGATTGCGGCATTCCATCATGCAGCTCTTGGGCTGAAAACCATTGCCGAGGATTACATTCATTCGCGGGCGCGTTTTGCCGTCATCGCCATTGTGCAACTTGCCTGCGCGGCCGGCGGGGCCGTGGGTATCGTCGCGATTATCGTGATCGCGGCGACCAATTAGAACGGACAAACAAATGCTGATAGAGAAATTTCTGCCCACGGCCCACAAGCGGATGTGTTGCATCGGAACGGACGCCGCACTTCTGCAAGCTGCGCGGCTGTTGGAACGTGACCATGACATGCTGTTGGTCTGCGATACGGACGACCGGATGATCGGCGTTCTCACCAAGACCGACGCGGTGCGCCAGATCGGGATCTGCACGGGCGCCAGTTGCACCGCGCCCGTAATCGAGGCGATGACTCGAGACCTCATCACAGTGGCACCCACGGACCAACTGAAGGAGGCCTGGGAAATGATGAAGACGCGCGGATTGAAGAACATTCCCGTTGTCGATCCTGCTGGCAAGCCGCTTGGGGTTTTGAATGCCCGAGACGTGCTTCAGTGCCTCTGGAATGAGGTCCAGCAGGAAGAGGACCTTCTGTTCAACTACGTGATGAACGTTGGCTATCGCTAATGCTTTGAAAGGAGAGAAAATCATGACGGATACATTATCCCCCACGGATATCGGTGCACTTTCCAAGCATCGCAGGGAACTGACGCCCGACGCTTCGACGGCGTTTGAAGCGTTCAGCAAGGCTGTCTTTGCCAATGGCGCGTTGGACTCCAAGACCAAGCAGTTGATCGCCGTTGCTGTCGCCCATGTTACCCAATGCCCCTATTGTATCAAGGGACATACCAAGGCCGCGCTACGCCACAAGGCAACTGAAGTGGAAATCATGGAGGCGATCTGGGTCGCTGCAGAGATGCGCGCAGGGGGCGCTTATGCCCATTCGGTGCTGGCGCTCGACGAGATGGAGAGGTCGAAAAAGGCTGACTGATGTACCGATAGCTTGAGAAAAGAGGCCTTAACATGCTCTGCAAAATCAGCAATTCGCCTAGAATTCTGCCCTCTCCGGCATCAGGCCCTAAGAAGGTTGGTTATCGCTAAGTTTCTGAGTGAAAAGGCAATCCGGTGATCCGGGCGGGCTTATGGTCTGCGGTGCGGCGCAGATCTTCGTGGGTCAGCAACCAAAGATCGAGATTGAAGATGTCGGGCGCCTTGGCGAAACGGATCGGGTCATGCCTCTGTGGAAACCCATTTTGTCTCGGCAGACTTTCGCAGCGGTTAGGGTCAGGATGCATTGATTTCTGTTGCGCTGCGTGATTCACGCCTCCGAAAACGGAGCGGTGACATGAGCGATCTCTTCTGGCTGACCGACGCGCAGATGGCGCGCCTGGCTCCCTTCTTTCCCAGGTCGCACGGGAAGCCCCGGGTTGATGACAGACGGGTGCTGAGCGGGATTATTTTCATCAATCGCAATGGCTTGCGTTGGCGCGATGCGCCCGCCGCGTATGGCCCACATAAGACGCTCTACAGCCGGTGGAAGCGTTGGAGCGAAAAGGGCATCTTCGCGCGGATGATGGCCGGGCTGGCGGCGGAACACGGCGAGAAAACGACCGTGATGATCGACGCAACATACCTCAAGGCCCATCGAACGGCGACCAGCATGGCCGCCAAAAAGGGGGGCGTGGTCGCCTGATCGGTCGAACCAAAGGCGGTATGAACACCAAGCTGCACGCCATCTGCGACAGTCAGGGGCGACCGATCGACCTGTTCGTCACCGCTGGACAGGTCAGCGATTATATCGGCGCTCGGGCTCTGCTGAGTGGCCTGCCAAACGTCAAATGGCTACTCGGGGATCGTGGCTATGACGCTGACTGGTTCAGAGAAGCGTTGCAGGACAAGGGGATACGTGCCTGCATCCCAGGCCGGAAGAAACGCAAGACGCCGATCAAATATGATAAGCGGAGATACAAGCGGCGTAACCGCATCGAGATCATGTTCGGCAGGCTCAAGGACTGGAGGCGCGTCGCGACCCGCTATGACCGATGCCCCAAGGTCTTCCTCTCAGCCATCGCCCTCGCGGCTCTCGTCATCTATTGGTTATGAATCCTGACCCTAGGCATAAGCGGAATGCCGAGGAACTCGGGCACCAGCCGATGCCGAGAACAGTCAAGATCGACAAGCTGCTGTGTCAGCGGTGCGGTTACCTTTTATCACAACGCGATACTATTGATTTATGGCCAGTATGAAGCCCGCCCATGCGGCTCTTTCGTAATTCTGGCCGACAATAAATCAGATCTGCTGTCAGTCATGTCCACGCCCTGTATTTGCACAGTAGATCTGTCAATGGCGGAGCAAAAACCAGCCACGGGGCGGCGTAAAAGCAGGCCACGTTTATGCGCGCACTTGAGCCCGCC
>NZ_JBLWVF010000037.1:0-12187 GCF_048268605.1 Primorskyibacter flagellatus | reverse complement strand
CGAACACCATGCCGATCATGTCGGGGCTGACATCGGTGATGCCCAGCAGATAGCAGAGGATGGAATTGGCCGCCGACCCACGCCCCTGACACAGAATTCCGCGGGCACGGGCTTGTCCGACGATGTCATGAACGGTGAGGAAATACGGGGCGTAGCGCAACTCGCCGATCAACGACAATTCCTTGTCCATCAACCGATGCACCCGCTCGGAGGCACCATCCGGATAGCGTCGTCTCACCCCTTCATGGGCAAGACGTTCGAGCCGGGCTTGCGGGGTTTCGCCTTCCGACATCTCATCGGGATACTCATAGCTTAAGTCGGACAGGTCAAATCCACAGCGCGCCGAGATTTCCAGCGTGCGTTTGAGCGCCGCCGGATGCCGACGATAGAGCCGCGCCATATCGGATGCGCTCTTGAGGCGGCGTTCGGCATTGGGCAGAGCCTTGGTGCCGATCTGGTCAATGGTGATCCCTTCGCGCAGGCAGGTGAGCACATCCGCTAACTGTCGGCGTTTGCCATGATGCATAAGCGCATCCCCCACCGCCACCATCGGTGTCGAGCAGCGTAGCGCCGTGGCGGCACAGGCATCGAACCACGCCTGATCCGACCCGTCGTAACGCGGCGACGCACCCAGAAAGACCGCGCCTGGAAAACGTCGGGCGAGCCGCAGCAAAGACGCCTGTTCAAGACCAAGATCAGGCGGCGGCAAGGCGATAAGGATCATCCCTTGGCACCCCACCTCCAGATCGCGCAGATCGAGGTGGCATTCGGCCTTTTCCGCCCGCCGCTTTCCCAGAGTCAAAAGCCGTGACAGCCGGTGATAGGCCGCGCGGTCAGTGGGCAGGGCCAGCCATTCCACGGGGCAATCGCGCAGCACGAGTCGGCTGCCGACGATCAGTTTCGGCAGATGCAGCGTTTGAGGGGTTTGTAAATCTTGCGGTCGCCCGACTTCTTGGCGCGAGCAGGAATCCACCTGATGGGATGAGCGCACGCGCAAGCTCTGGCTTGCCTTCTCGCGCAGAGACTTCAGCGCCGAATAGGCCCGCACCACACCTGCAAGCGTATTGCGATCGGTGATGGCGATGGCATTCAAACCCAGCTCAGCCGCACGCAGCACCAATTCCTCCGGGTGCGAAGCCCCGGTGAGAAAGGTGAAATTCGTCGTCACACACAGTTCCGCATACCCCGCCCTGCCCCGTTGCCGGAGCATCGCCTCGAACTGGGTGGATTCGGCCTGGCGTTGATCGCGGGCAACCTCGATCATGTGAATTCCCCCTGCACGAACCAGCCGGGGGTTTGCGGGGTATAGAACAGCCAAAGCCGCCGCCCTTCGCGTGTATCCACCTTCCAATAATCGCGCACCCCACTGCGCCAATTGTCGTCGGGAAGCCACCATTCCGGTGCAATTCGTTCGGGACCGACCGCGCGGCCCGTTGTCAGGCGCATCCGACGCCAGCGAAATTGTACGGGGGGTTGCGATCCACTGGCCGAGATCGGCTCCGGCGGGAACAGGCTTATAGGCCGCGAACGGAGCGCGCTCCAACCGCTCTCGGGCCTGCTGTAAGCCGCAGACGCAATAGAAAATGCGCGCTCGGGAATATGACTGTCAGCGGGCAAAAAACGCTGGATATTCTCCAGCCCGATCCGGGTGCCGATGCGCGTGATCAGATCGTTGAGCTGATCGGGCGAGTTCTGACGGCTGCCGGTTTGCTGCTCAGGGAGCGGTTCGACCTGCGTGGCTTCAACCCGGATTTGGTCAATGCCAAACCCTGCATCGACCTCGGCCACGCCCCGTTTGAACAGCGGCAAAATGCGGGTCGGATCACGCAGCGGCGCAGCAAGCCGCAGCTCGACCTTCTGGCACCCCTGATCGACCCGTCGCAGGGTAAGGCACAGACTGCGCGCGCCCATCTCCTGTGCTTTGAGCTTGTCGCAAAGCGGTGTGAGCAGTCGTGCGGCGATGCCCATCACGTCCTCGGTCAGACCAATGGGGTCAGGCAGGCTCATCCGTGTTGCGTAATGCGGCGGATCCTTTTCAGGGGCGGTTGGCTCGGACACATTACCCGTTGCCTGATCCAGCCGCAGCATCAGTTCGGGGCCAAAACGACGAGCGAGCGGTGCGCGCGCAGCCGCGGTAAGATCGCCGATACGGCGAAGCCCCAGACGTTGCAACGCGGTGACCATCCGATCTTCAAGTCGCAGCGCCGCAACGGGCAAATCTGTGAGCGTGCTATGCTCGTCACCGAAATGCGCACGGGCCCAAGCGGCACCACGAGTCTCGCCCAATCCGAGCCGCACCCCCAGCCCGGAACGATCAGCCCGGGTCCGCATATCGGCCAGCATGGCGGCCTCACCGCCCCAAAGATGCGCAACGCCGGTGACATCGAGCACCAGCCCGTCCGTTCCCTCATAACCCACCCAAGGACAATAGCGCGTCGCCCAGCGGCGCAGGGTGGCAAGGAAGCGCATGTCGAGATCGGGACGGGCCGGTTGGCTCATCAAGTCGGGGCAAAAGGCGCGGGCATCGGCAAAGCTCATATCACGGATAAGACCCGACCGCTCCGCCGCTTGATTGAGGCAATAAACCCGTTCAGTGTTATTGGCCTTCAACGTCAGTACAAAAGGCCCGTCAACCGGACGCGCCCGTAAAATCCGGTCGCTCGCCAACCGGGGAAACCACATCGAGACGACTTGTTTGCTGATTCCACCGAACATGCCAGACACCAAGTGTTCCTGATTTGTTCTTAATAATTTCCCAACGCATCAAAGTCGAGTCCTCCCATTCTTGATCGAAGACCGGGGTAGCGCGCCAACGGGTTTCCGCAGCATTCGATCCCATACCGTCCGGGATGATGCACAAACCTGTCGTTCGCCCCGCCTTTGCCGCGAGTTGCAAGCGCCGCCCCTCACGCAGATCGAGCGGGCGGGTCACGTCGAGCACAACATTGGGCAGCGCACCGTCCTTGAGCGCCTCTTCGGCCACAGCAAGTGCATCCACCTGATCCTTGGGGCGGGCCAGCAAAAGCTGCGCCGGATCGACAAGCGGCAACAACCCCTGTGGCGTCAGAGTCTCAGAAAGCCACGCTTCCCTGATCCACAGCACATGCCCCCGCACAGCCATCGAGGCAAAGGCGATGGCTCCGGCTCCGCAGACCTCATGGACGCGGGCACGGCGTAGAGGGAAGACGCTGTGGAACTCGACTCTCATGGTGAGAACGTAAGCGGAACAGGCGGAGGCATCAATGACCATGCTCATCTTGCGTGACGTCTTCGACCCTCTGCCGACTTGTTCACTGCCCGGCAGGGCATTGCGAAATAATGTCCCGAGAGGGGGTGTCGATCCAAAGCCGACCCGGCGCGCATGCCCTCCGGATAATCCTGAGATCAGAGCGGAGATGAAGACCGTCGCGACCAAGCGCCGCCGGCTTGGCTATCAGCGGATCGGCGTGATGCCGGAGCGCAAGAGAATGATCATGAACCACGAGAAACTCTATCGACTTTACACAAAGGAAAAGCTGGACGTCATGAATCTACAGCCCTGGCCGACAGAGAATTGGTCTCTGGATCATACAAAACACGATGGAAAATGGCGGAGGGAACGGGACTGGATTCGAACTTTTCGCGGTTACTTCCGCCGTTGCGATCCGGTCGGATCATGACGGCTGCTTGATCGCGCCGATCGCCGAGGGCCTCGGCAAGATCCCGGGTCCGTGCCGCAGATCAGGGTACCATGGGAACCTCTTCGACAATTTGATCTGGCTCAACCGCGCCCCGCGATCTCGTGGCAGAACCGGGCGGGCGCTATATCTATTCGACGGGTGGCAGTATCGTCCGGCCCCGACCCCCGACAAATACAAAAATACTCGACAATCCGACCACATGGAGTGCCGATGCCTGACCTTACAGACGCCCCTGACCCCCTTGCAATGGGGCATGGTCGTCCTGTTCGCCGCGCAATTCCTTTCTGTCGGCGCTCGCATGACGTTTCCCCGCGGCGACACGATCTGCAAGGTATTGTGGAGCTATCACCATACGCTTGGCGTCACGCTTTGCCTGCTGGTCCTGCGACGCAGCGCTTGGAAGCTGGCGAATATGCATCGGTGCCCGCCCATACGGGCCTCAACGGACGGCCCGCGACCGTGGGGCATGTGGCAATCTATGCCCTCATGGTGATCGTTCCGGCAGTGGGTCTTGATGCCGAGGCAGTTGACATCCGCGGGCTCATCTATCTCGGAATCGAGATATTTCCGCCCCGCGAAACGAGGACGGCCTTGATGCGGGCATCGGAAGAATGGCATGCGACGCTGGGCTGGATATTCGGTCTTCTCGTGCTCGGGGACATCGCAATGGCGGTCGGCTGGCATCACCTGATCAAGCGCGACGGTTCTCTGGAACGCATGTTCGGTTAATTGCGCTGCCGAAATTGAAGTTTACGGCAACTTATGTCGTTCAGTCGATGCTGAAGCATCTGCAAGGCGAATTGCTGTCCGCGATGTTGCTGAGCGCCAATTTATTCAGCTTCCTGTCTGGGCCTCTGTGGCAGCAAGAAGTCCACGACTACGGGATAGTGGTCCGTGGGCCATTCGCCATCGAAACGATGTCTGAGAACCACCGGAGGTCTGGCCAGGACCAAGTCCCCTGCCCAGGCGACATGGTCGATGGCGCCGAACAGATTTATCCCACGATTGAAATGATAGGTTGCCCCCTCGACGGGCGCAAAGGTGAAACCCGCGTTCTCAAGGATCTTCACGCCCCGGTCGCCACGCCGGGCGTTCAGGTCGCCGACCACCATCACCGTCTCCTTGGCCGCCAACCACGACGCGACACGCGCAGCCACCAGGTCGATCGAGCGCAGACGGTTGGACCGACTGCCATAATCGGTGTGGACGTTGACGACCCTGAATTCCGTCTGCGACCTTCGCTCGCGGAACCGGGCCCAGGACGCGTATGCGGGGTACGAGCCGTTGAATGTGCGCGAATAGATGGTGTCCGGCGTGTCCGAGAAGAAGAACCACCCCTGCTCCAGCATCTCCAGTCGTTCGGTCTTGTAGAAGATCGGCTGGGTCGACGGAAACTCCACAGGATCGCCGATGGCGGCGGCTGCGAAGGCGGGGTTGCGCTCCAGCAACCAGTCGAGTGCAAGATTGTCGCGGCTTACACCGCCGCGGGTGAAACTTTCCATCTCCTGAAATGCAACGACATCCGCATCCATCTCTTTGAACGCCAGATCGAGCGGACCGCGCCGCCGGTCCCAATCCCCGCGCGACCATGGCCCGGTTTCCTGGCCCATGACGATGTAATGCACATTGTAGGTCGCTATGCGCAGCCCCTCCAGAGGTGCATTCGGAAGAGCTTTGTCGCCGGAGTTGCGGTAGAGCTGGAAGGCGACAGCGACTATCGCGGCAAACAGCACGACCATCAGCCACTTCAATATGCCGCGCAGCATCTTCATGACGACGGATCGTTTGGCATGAGGTGGTCTGCTCCTGTCGAGTGGTCCGTTCCGAATGCTAATGCATGGTCGGCCTTTGGTCTATCCGGTGGCGCAGAACCGGCCGGTGATCCTGCTCGCGGTACGGCCGAGCATCACGCTCAGGGGCATGATCCAGGCCTTGGACCGCGCTGATGCCTGGTTTGATCGTGAGCGCATTTTCCTTTTAACTATCATGTTGCTACAATCGTGGCGGAAACACTCGATGCCCTTGATCAAGCCAATCCTCAACGTGATCGCGACCTTTGCGTTGATTGCTTCTGGCTCGTCCGCCAGCGCGCAGTCACGGCCCGAACCGATGATCGCCGCCATCCCGGACAAGGGCGCGGTCCTGGCGACGGCGGACAGCATTCCAACCCTCGTCTCGTCCGTTCCGCGCGATCTGGCCGAACGGATGCAGCGCGGTGGACTGGTTTTTGTTCATCGTTACACAGGATCGGAGAGCGGAGGCCCCGATCAGCAGCCACCCGACGGGGCGATACCAATCGCTGATCACAGCAATCAACGGCAGCAGCCCAAATTTCTCCACCGCACGTCGTAGTTCGGTACGGCTGAAGTCGCCGGCGTCTGACAGCGAAGGCGGAATGAGTGCCATGACGCATATCGAAAGACGATAACGCGTTAGCCTCCGGGGACCAGATCGGGTGCATCCGCTCTCGAAGTGGGATCGTTGTCCTTGATGATTTCACCATCGAGAGCTTGCAAACCCTGAGATCTGGCAATCCCGCTATATTTGTGAGAATCCACCAAGACCACCCGCTTTTGCAAGAAACAGTATGACTTTGGACCGAGTGGTCCTGCGGGCTTTGGGCCTCACTTTAATCTCGCCCCATCGGCTCGGGAGCAATGGCAGCCACGATGGCATCTCGCTCGTCCTTGTCACGGGCCGCGAGGATCTGCTCGTCAAGCCGCGCGGCATCGCGCTTGCGTACGCGGGTAACGACTGCCTCGGCGGCACCATCTGCATAGCCCAAAGCGCGCAATGTCTGCCCGCCGAGGGCCAGGGCCGATAGCAGGGTTTCGCGTAGAATCGCGTCCGTTGGAACGTCTTCGCTGGCAAGGCGAACCGCGTGGATCCGGTCGTGCGCGCGGACAAGCAGAGCGGCGTTCGGGAACTTGCGGCGCACCGTCCTGACGATATCGAGCGTCGTGGCAGGCTCATCTGTGGCCACCACGATGGCGCTGGCTGTGGCGGCCCCGGCGGCGGTCAGGACCTCGGCCCGTGTGCCATCACCGAAATGCACGCGCTCGTTGAACCGCTTTGCCTCGCGAATGCGGTCAGCGTCATGATCAAGCAGGGTCACGGCAATCCCTTCCGCGATCAGCGGCTGCGCCACCAGTTGTCCGACCCGGCCGAAGCCGACGATCAGCACCGATCCTTCGGCGTCGGTGAAATCCTCGTCGATCGTCTCGCGCTCGGGCCTTCCCATGACCATGCCGTAGGCGCGGTCGGATTGCGACGACAGCGCCATCGACAGCGTGACAATCGCCACGACGATCGATGAAACGTCACTAGGCAGGATCAGCGCGGAACTGGCGGCGGCGAACAGGACAAAGCCGAATTCCCCGTGTTGCCCCATGGCAAAGGCTATACGCAGCGCGGTGGGATGCGGCGTGCCAAATGCCCGGTTCACGCCATAGGCACCGATCCCCTTCAACGTCACCGTGATCGGCACAGCGAGCATGATGATCAACCAGTTGTCGGCCACGGCAGAAAGATCAAGCGAGAGGCCCACGGCCACGAAGAAAAGCCCCATAAACAAGCCCCGGAACGGTTCAATATCGGCTTCCACCTCGTGGCGATAGGAGGATTCGGCCAGCATTACCCCGGCGATGAAGGCTCCCATGGCGTAAGACAGGCCCGCCGAGGCCATGATCAGCGCGGCAAAGACCACAACGCCAAGCGCGGCGGCTGTCATCAGCTCTGGCGTGCGAGTGCGGGCGACGATGCGGAATATCGGATCCAGCGCGTAACGCCCGATCAGGATCAGCAGGGCGATGGCGCCGATGCCGATGACCGTAGCCTGAAGGTTGTCCAACAGCGTCGCTTCCTCGCCCGAAGGTGCCAACAGCGTGACCAGCAGGAGGAAGGGCACGATTGCCAGATCCTCGAACAACAGCACCGCGATAGCGGTCTGCCCGAAGGTGGAATTACGCTCGCCGCTCTCGTCAATGCCGCGCATGACCAGCGCGGTGGAGGACAGCGCCAGCCCCAGCCCGACGATCAGCGCCGCGCGCCAATCCAGTCCGACGACGAGGGCTGCCGTGGTCAGCAAGGCGGCACAGACCATGACCTGAGCCAGCCCCCGGCCGAAGATCGTACCGCGCATCTCCCAGAGCCGCGCGGGGCGGAACTCAAGGCCGATCACAAAGAGAAAGAGCACCACGCCGAACTCGGCGAAATGCAGCAGCTCTCCGGGATCGCGGGTGAAGGAGATCGACAGACCGATGCCCGCGACCACCCCCGCCACGAGATAGCCGATCACCGTGCCCAGACCCAGCCTGCGTGACAACGGCACGAAAATGCAGGCGAGAGCAATAAGCGCCAAAGCTTCGAGAAACGCCAGTTCCATGCCGACAAGACCGAACATTGCCCGACCCTCGTCAGGGTCGGCAGCGAATGCGGGAGAGCCCGCCGTTGCCGCGAGCAGGGCAACGGCAGCACACAGGATCGGCAAAGCCCTCACGGGTAATGTACCCCGCCCTCGGCGCGCATGACCTTGCGGTCATCCTCGGGCAGCGGGATGAAGTCTTCCTCATCGCCCGGCACGGTTTCGAACCGCCCGCGCCGCCATTCCTCCTTCGCCTGCTCGATACGCTCGGGCCGGGAGGACACGAAATTCCACCAGATATAACGCGGGCCGTCCATCGGCGCGCCGCCGAACAGCATGAACCGTGCGTGGTCCCCGGTGCCGTCAGACACCCCGGTGACGGTGATCTCGTCCCCCGGACGCAGGACAAGCAGTTGGCCGGGCTCGAAGGTAGATCCTGCGATCTCGATCTTGCCCCGGATGGTGTAAAGCGCCCGCTCTTCGGCATTTGGCCTGATCGGTGCTTTTGCGCCAGGTGCGAGCGTTACATCCGCATAGAGCGTGTCGGACGCCGTCTTGAGAGGCGAAGTGGCACCAAAGGCGGAGCCTGCGATCAGCCGCGCGGTCAGACCTTCGGCCTCGACCTGCGGCAGGTCTGCCTTGCCGTGGTGCATGAAAGCAGGGTCGGATTCTTCTTCGTTCTCGGGCAAGGCCATCCAGGTCTGCAACCCGAACAGGCGCTGGCCGCTGGTCAGCCGTTCAGGCGCGGTGCGTTCGGAATGCACGATCCCCTTGCCCGCCTTCATCCAGTTCACCGCCCCCGGCTCGATCGCGATGTCGGACCCTAGACTGTCACGGTGCAGGATTTGACCCTCGAACAGATAGGTCAGTGTGGCAAGGTTGATATGCGGATGCGGGCGCACGTCGATGCCCTGATCGGTCAGAAACTCCGCCGGGCCCATCTGATCGAAGAAGATGAACGGCCCCACCATCTGGCGCTTGTCGGAAGGCAGCGCGCGGCGCACCTCCATTTCGCCCAGATCGACTGCACGGGGCACGATCAGGGTTTCTACGGAATCGACGCTTTTGGCGTCTCCCGGAACGGGATCGGGGCAAGGGCTCCAGCTCATGATATCTCTCTTTCCTTGTTGTTCGGTTTTGCAGTCTCAGCCTTGCAGAACGTCCTGCCATTCGGGGTGCCGGGCAATCTGCGCCTTGGCGAAGGGGCAGAGCGGCACGATCTTGCGGCCCTCGGTGCGGGCATCCTCGACCCCGCGGCGCACCAGCGCCTGGCCGACGCCGCGCCCGCGCAGCGCATCCGGCACGCCGGTGTGGTCGATGATAATCGTGCTGGTTCCGGCCCGGGAATAGGTCATCTCGGCCTCATGACCGTCCACTATGGTCGCGTAGCGACCTTTGCTCTCGGTCTCTTCGCGGGTGATCTCGAAATCAGCGCTCATCGGTGTCTTCCTTTTTGTTCAAATGTTTGCGCAGCCACGCCGCCTCGTCGGCGACAATGCCATGACCGGCACCGGGAATGATAATCGTGTCGACCTGCGCGCCCATGTCGCCCAGAACCTTGGCGCTTTCGCGCACCCGGACCAGCGGGATATGCGGATCCTGTTCGTGACAGCCCAGCAGCAGCGGCACATTGTCGAGCCGGCCTTCGTAGTCGAACCGCTTGGCTGGACGATTGTAAAGCTCTGCCAATGGTGGCCCGTCTGCGTCACTTGTGCCGACCAGACCGCCCGAAAGGGCCGCGACGACGCGGAACGGGCGGGCAAGGCGCGCCGCTGCCTCAATGGCGAGACAGGCCCCTTGTGAGAATCCCACAAGGGCGATCCGCTCCGGACCAAAGCCTTGCTCTGCGAGATCCTCCAACAGCGCAGCGATGACACTTAGCCCGCTGCCAAGGCCCGGTTCATTTGCGTCAAGCGGGGCGAGGAAAGAGTCGGGCCACCAGGAGCGGCCCGCCGCCGCCGGGGCGAGGACCGCCAGATCCGGCAGGGCGAGGTGGTCGGCAAGACCGATCATATCTTCAGGCTCCCCGCCGCGACCGTGGATCATCACGACAGCCAGCCGCGCCCGGTGCAGCGGAGCCCCGGCCGCGACCAGCCGTTGCCCCGCATGCGGACCGGTGCCGCGGGTTTTTGCCTCCAGCGCGCCGCTCATGAGGGCACCCGGATTTCGGGCAGGACCTGCTCGATTCTTGCGCGATGCGCTTCGTATTTCTCGGGCAGTTTCAGCGCCTCGCCCAGACGGTCGGCATCTTCGTCCACGGCAAAGCCCGGCGGATCGGTCGCGATCTCGAACAATACGCCGCCGGGGGTGCGGAAATAGATCGCGTCGAAGTACTGCCGATCGATTACCGGCGTGACCTGCATGCCCACGTCAGACAGCCGCTTGCGCCATTCCTGCTGTTCCTCACCGTCCCGCGCCCGAAAAGCCACATGGTGAATGGTGCCTGCCCCGGGCCGCCCGATAGAACGGCTATCCGAGGTCATCAGATCCACGGCCGATCCCCGCTCAGGGTCAGTGGAACGATAACGCACACGGGTCTCTGTGCCTCCCGTGCCGCCGGTTGCGGTGGCATCTTCGGCCTCACGCACATAGCCCATCGCCTCCAGCACTCTGGCGGTGGGTTCCACCTCATCAAGCCAGAGCGTCACCGAATGAAATCCATCGTCGCGCGCGCCGCCTTCGATCAGCTCCACCCGCAGACCATCCGGGTCTTTCAGGGCAATCGCGCGTTCGCCGAAGCGTTCGAACGGACCCTCGAAATCCATGGCGGCCTCGGCGAGGTCGCCCATACGCTGCTCAAGGTCTGGAATGGCATAGGCAACGGCAGAGGCCATGCCCGCACCAGCGCGGCCCGGGCCTGCGTCCACGAAAGGAAAGAAGGTCATGATCGACCCCGGTGCCGCATCGTCATCGCCGTAATAAAGGTGATAGGTGCCCGGATCGTCGAAGTTCACCGTGCGTTTGACCAGCCGCTGGTGCAGCGTTCCGATCCAGAAATCGAGGTTGTCCTGCGGCGGGCCGGAAATGGCGGTGACGTGGTGCAGGCCGGGGATGGCTTGGGATGTGGATCGGGACATGGTGCTTTCTCCTTTGGAACACCGCACCGGACTGAATACAGCCGAAACGGATATTGCGATCAACGGTTGAAAGCATATGTAGGTCCCAAGTTACCAAGCGAAAGTCGTTACCAAATGGAAACCACCCCTGAAACCGACCTGAGAGAAGATGCCAGCGTTGAAATGGGCCTGCCCTGTGCAGCCGATACGCTGCTGCGCAAACTTTGGGGCCAATGGAAAACCCATGTGATCTATGTGCTGGGCGAACGGCAAGCCTGCCGCTTTGGCGTGTTGCGCCGGACGATCACGGGTATTTCGCCCAAGGTCCTGACACAACGCCTGCGCGAGCTGGAGGCGGATGGTCTGGTCTGGCGCGAACAGGAAAACACGATCCCGCCCAAGGTGACCTACGGGCTGACCAAGACGGGCCTCGCAGTGCATGCGGTCCTGAAAGATATCGAGAAGATCGAGGTTTGAGTGCGAGCGCGCACAGGGCCGCTTACCCACGCTCCCACGGGAAATCGCTGGCGGTCCTCACCAGATGATCGACAAACAGCCGCAGGCGGGCGGGCTGATAGCGGTTCGGCCGGAACAGCACATGAATATCCCGTTCCGGCCAGGTCAGATGATCGGGCAGAAGGTGTTGCAGGCGGCCTGCCCGAAGATGTTCGGCGACATAGAAGACCGGCAGGATGGCGATGCCGACACCCTCAACCGCCGCGCGGCACAGCATGTCACCGGAATCGGACCGCAGCGAGCCGCCAAGCGACACCCGCCCCACTTGCCCCGCCGCATCCTTGTAGCGCCATTCATGCGAGGCGCTATTGCCAGAGTACGCCAGCACATCATGCCGGGCGAGATCCTCGGGTGCCTCGGGCAGGCCACAGCGTTCGATATAATCGGAACTGGCGCAAAGCATGAAGGGGCATGACGCCAACCGCCGCGTCATCAGCGAGGAATCGGCGAGCGATCCGATCCGCACCACCACGTCATAGCCATCGTTCACGGGGTCTGTCAATGAGCGTTCAAAACTGACCCGGTTTCAGCGATTAAATTTGACCCACCCTATGTGGCGCAAAGCCCCCAGG
>NZ_JBLWVF010000036.1:0-12629 GCF_048268605.1 Primorskyibacter flagellatus | reverse complement strand
TCCTCTTCGCGGCAAATAGAATTTGTATCTGAGGCAACAAATGCCCGGCGACCATTGGCCGCCGGGCACTCGATAAAGGCACTCGTTACTTACTTGATTGCCAGAATGTCGAAGTTACTGACGTTGGCGACCACGCCGTCGTCCCAACCGCCCTCGACCAGAACCGACGCTTTTTCGTTCAGAAGCCCGGCAACCTGCCCAGCAAAGTGTGCCTCGCGACCTGAGTTGTCGGCGAAGATGTCAAAGATTGCGAAGTTGTTTTCGTCAATCTGCAAAGCCGCCCAGAACAGCGTCTTTGGCTCTGTATCGGCCACGATCGGGCCAGCCGCCGTCAACAATGCAGCCAGATTATCGGCCTGTCCTGGAGCCGCTTCGAGCCGGATATATGTTGCAGTTGTGGCACTGTAGAGATCAACCGGTGCTTTGGCTGACAGAACGTCCGAGTTGTTGATGTTGGCGACAACTCCAGCATCCCAACCGCCGTCTACTAATGTGTCTGCGTTTCCATTCAGTGCGCCTGCGACAGCACCTGAAAAATGGGCATTGCGGGCAGCTTCATCCTCAAAGACATCGAAGATCGCTAGGCTGTCGCCTGCTTGCAAAGCAAACCAGAGTTTGGTGCCGGGCTCGGTTTCTGCGACCAGTGGGGCAGCACCTGCAAGAAACTCGGCAAATGCGTCGGTCTGGCCGGATGCGGCGGGCATTTCGATAAAGCTGGCAGTGTGATCGTTCATGACGTTTTCCTGTGCGTTTGCGGAAGTTGTTGCAGAAATCAAAGCGAGTGCTGAGATGGTGTGAAGGATTATGGATTTCATTGGTCTTCTCCTGAGTTTGGGTTCATCGTTCGTTTTCGATGAGCCCTTGTCCCATGTGCCACCCTCATGACTCCAATCTTGAAGTCCTATACTTCGATAGGCATTGACTATGATTGATGCGCGGTTGAGGTTGCGTATGAGGAGGACGTCATGGAAATGAATCAGGTCCGCTACTTTTTGGCGGTTTGCGAGCATCGCAATTTCACCCATGCCGCGAGTGCTTCCAACGTATCGCAACCCTCGCTTACGGCGGCGATCAAAAAACTTGAGGACGAATTGGGCGATGCATTGTTCATCCGAGATCGTGCTGGCTGCCGCCTGACAGCGCTTGGTAAGCTTATGCAGCCAAGATTGGAACGTATGCAGTCTGAGGCAAGGGAGGCAAAAGCCGAGGCTGTCCGACATACGCGGCTAGAAAGAGTCCCGATTAGCATCGGAATAGGTGAAACGATAGGCCATGCCAAAGTCTCGGAGGCCGTCGAACGGTTTCGTCAACGCGTGCCGCAAGCCGAGATAGAACTGATCGTCGACGCAAACGACACTTTGTTGGCGGGACTTCGCGAGGGAGAATTTGATCTCGTGATATCAACAGTAGAGGTCAGTGAGGAGCTTTATCGCATAGACCCACTCTATCAAGAGGCCTATCGTGTGGTTGTGGCGAAAGGTCATCCCCTGTCTGAGTTGCCGGCCGTATCGCTTGCTGATTTGGCAGATACAACCATGTTGGATCGCCCAAATTGTGAAATGCGAGAGGCATTGCATGGGGCGTGCACGGACCATGGTCATACGCTCTATGCGGCATACCGGTCAAACCGCGTGGACTGGTTGGTCGAGCTCGCGCGGCGAGGCTCGGGGGCCGTTATCCTTCCCGAAACGTCGATCCCTGACCATGACAATCTCGTCTCACTTCCGGTAGCCGACATGGAAATTGCAAGAGATGTGGCAGCGCTTCGTTTCCGCCATCAGGCTTCTCGCTCAGAAACAAACGAACTGGTGCGGGAGTTTTCGCGGAACTGAGCTTTGTAAAGAGCGGACATTGGCGCTTCGTGCAGCATCGGTCAAAGTGGGCTCTGTGCGCCCGAATGCACAGGCAGAGATACCGCGTTCTAGCGATTTCGGAAAACGAACGTTCGAACCGATGCTATATTCTCTTCGTGAGCGCTGTGCTGATGTCTGGGTTTGGAGGGAGGATTGGAGGGCATATTATGCCAAGAGTGCAACTTCCTGCAGTTACCCCAAAACACAAAGCCTGGAACAAGGGTCGGATCATCGGCCAAAAACGTCCCCTTCTTCCCAAACAAGTGTGGGCCATCCGGGCGCGGCTTGAACTTTCGGGTTATCTTCGTGACCTTGCGCTGTTCAACGTTGCGATTGATAGCAAGCTGCGCGGCTGTGATCTGGTAAAACTCGCCGTGGCCGATTTGGTCAAAGATGACCGCGTTCGCGAACGCGTTTCAATAGTCCAGAGTAAAACCAAGAAACCCGTTCAGTTCGAAATCACTGAAAACACAAGAGATACCGTCATTGCGTGGGTGCGATCTCCTGAGATGATCGGGTGCCGGTTCATGTTTCCGAGCCGTTTCCACGACCGCCCGCATATCTCAACACGTCAATATGGTCGACTTGTTCGTGACTGGGTTACAGCGATTGGCCTGGAACCCAGCGGATACGGAACACACTCGATGCGCCGAACCAAAGCTGCGGAGATTTACCGCAAGACGGGGAACCTCCGCGCCGTACAACTTTTGTTAGGCCATACGAAGGTCGATAGCACAGTGCGTTATCTGGGCGTTGAGCTGGAAGATGCGCTAAGCATTGCTGAACGGATCGACATCTGAACGAAGTTGGCGTGCGGCTATTGCCGTTCGCCAATCAAGACCAGGCCTTCATGGTTCCCGCAGCGGTCGGCAGGACTGAGCCCTCTTTACCGATTTTCTGCATTGCCGCGAATGTCCGCAATCGGAAAACTGAAAGTAGCAGTTGCAATTTCCGACTTCGAGTGAACCTAGGTTAAAGGTTATGAAATGTGCCGAATGAACCGAACACCTGAGGAGCGGCTTAAATCTTGATAAGGGAAACAAGGAAATCGTGCCCCGAAATTCCAGCCCAAAGCGGAGCAATAGACTAAATTCTGAGAGCGTTTCTCGATCGGTAGGTAGAGCGGTCAATTAGGTTAACAGAAATACCTTGAATGACTGACACGCTGCCAGAGCAAGGTTTTCAATTGGAATTCATGGAATAGCTACAAAGCTTGAACTGACGAGGTCTGCGATGCGGCCTTTGCATGTATTTGCAAAGGCCGCCTTTCGAAGTATTTAGAAGAAGCCCAACTTATTGGGGCTATAACTCACCAACAAGTTCTTGGTTTGCTGGTAGTGGTCCAGCATCATCTTGTGGTTTTCACGGCCAATGCCCGATTGCTTATAGCCGCCAAACGCTGCGTGGGCTGGATAGGCGTGATAGTTGTTCACCCACACGCGGCCAGCCTCGATGGCACGCCCAAAGCGGTAGCAGGTGTTCATGTCACGCGACCAAACGCCAGCGCCGAGGCCATACATCGTGTCGTTCGCGATTTCCAAAGCTTCGGCTTCATCCTTGAACGTCGTTACCGACACGACGGGCCCAAAAATTTCCTCTTGGAAAACCCGCATCTTGTTGTGACCCTTGAGGATCGTCGGTTGGATGTAGTTCCCGCCTGACAATTCACCGTTGAACCGCGCTGAACCACCACCAGCCAGCACTTCGGCGCCTTCTTCGCGACCGATCGTGAAATAGCCCATGATCTTGTCGTGTTGGGCCTTGCTGACTTGTGCACCGACCATGGTCTCGGGGTCGCGAGGGTCGCCGTGCTTGATCGCAGCGACGCGTTTGATGCAGCGCGCGATGAACTCTTCGTAGATGTCCTCTTGGATCAGCGCACGTGAAGGGCAGGTGCAGACTTCGCCTTGGTTGAAGGCGAACAGAACGAAGCCTTCGACGGCCTTGTCCAAGAACGCATCATCCTTTGCCATCACGTCAGAAAAGAAGATGTTTGGCGACTTGCCACCCAGTTCAAGCGTGACGGGGATCAGGTTCTTGGTCGCCGCTTCCATGATTTTGCGTCCCGTGACGGTGGACCCAGTGAAGGCGATTTTTGCAATGCGCGAGGAACTGGCAAGTGCTGCGCCGACTTCTCCGCCAAAGCCGTTGACGATATTTAATGTGCCGGCTGGCAACAAATCGTTGATTAGTTCTGCAAAGACCATGATCGCGGCAGGCGTTTGTTCGGCTGGTTTCATTACGACGCAGTTGCCCGCAGCCAAAGCAGGGGCCAGTTTCCATGCCGCCATCAGCAAAGAAAAGTTCCAAGGAATGATCTGGCCGACAACGCCCAAGGGCTCGTGGTAGTGATAGGCGACGGTGTCGTTATCGATCTCGCTCATGTTGCCTTCTTGCGCGCGCAAAACACCTGCAAAATAGCGGAAGTGGTCGGCGCAAAGTGGCACGTCTGCGTTCATCGTTTCGCGGATCGGCTTGCCGTTGTCCCATGTTTCGGCAGTGGCCAAGAGTTCTAGGTTCTCTTCGATCCGGTCCGCAATTTTAAGCAAAATATTCGCGCGATGCGTGGCAGATGTTTTGCCCCAAGCGTCTTTGGCAGCGTGGGCTGCATCAAGTGCGAGCTCAATATCCGCCGCGTCAGAGCGGGCGCATTCGTTGATCAAGCCACCGGTAATGGGCGTCACGTTTTCGAAGTATTTGCCATTGACGGGTGGCACAAACGCGCCGCCGATATAGTTGTCGTAGCGCAGCTTAAACGGCGACACATATGTGCCTGCCTCGGTGTGGGTCATATCGTTCATTTGAAATCCTCCATTGTAATCCGGCTTCTCCTCCCGGATTACAAAGAGTGTGACTTGCGTCGTGCGCCACGTCTTGTGGCAGGAAGGTGTCGCGGGATTAAAGGTGTCTCACCAATGAGACAGTTTCCCCTAACTATCTTCAAGTCCAAGCCGCTTCATCCGCCGATAAAGCGTCGCACGACCGATCCCAAGCTGGCGCGCGGCCTGCGATACGTTGTTTCCGGCCCGTGCCAACGCACGAATCACAGCGGCCTTTTCGGCCTTCTCAAATCCTGTAGGGCCATCTTCACGTCCCAGTATGTCTGTTGCAGGGCGCGCGACTAAATCACCCGTCCGTTGCAGCCCAAAGACACGGCGGGCCTCGCGGGTGGCCCCTATCACCAAATCACTTTCGTCAATGGCAAGTAGCGTTGAGGCCTCGGCGTTGTCGCTCTCGGCCACAATGATCCGCGCGGATGAAAAGGCGGCCCTGAAATTCGCGGCTTCAATCGCGCGTGCGGTTTGGGCCACTTGGGCCGCGATCAGGCGATTGAAGGCCTCCGTTTGATCTGCACGCGCGGATGATAAATCAAGCGCCGCCACAAGTTGACCGTTGCTGCCGTAGATCGGCGCGTCGATGCAACTCATGCCTGTGTTGCGCGTATAGAAATGCTCGTCTTGATGAATGATTACATGACGTTGCTCGGTCAGACAGGTCCCAATGCCGTTCGTGCCTTCTTTCTCTTCACTCCAGTCGGCACCGGTTGTGAGGCCCCAACCTTCAAATGCCATAGCGTCAGCATCAGAGAGACGTTGATCTAGGATGATGCCATCTGTATCGGTCAGGAAAACCGCGCAACCCGATTGCCCGACCAGAGAGAAAAGCGCGTCCAAACGCGGGCTCGCGACGGTCATGAATTTTTCGAGCGTCTCCATCCTGAATTGCAGACTTTTTTGCTCTATTCGGTCAGGTGCCCGATGCTCATCAGGGTCCAGTCCATGCTTAATGACAGAACGGTGCCAACTCGCAGCAACCCGCGACTTTGCCGCAGCCGATGTCGACTGCGTTGCCTCCATCACAATATCAGCATGCGATGCCTTTGGTGTCATTTTGCTCTCCCTACAGCATCATTAAGACGCGCTGGTCTCGGTTTGTCGACTACTGTCCTAACCTTCACTGCCAGTGGGGCTCATTGCGCCAAGAAATTTTGACGCCCTCCTTTTTCAAATTCTTGGGCTGTTCTGTCGTTGGGATGAAGTCCTGCCGATTGAAATGGTTCCCCGAAGTGGGGACTTTAAATGGACCAAAAGGGAAAGTGACTTTCGACTCGGAGGCCCAGTTCCCACCCGAGGTGCTTTCTCTAAATATGCCCCCATTAAATGCGGCCATTGATCTTCGCGGAGTTAAAGTCAGCTTCGTCCGCAGAGGCGACCTTTGACCTTCAAACCTGAGCGCTGTTTGGGTGGGCGACCGCGGCGAATGGCAGGAATGAGCCCTTTCAAGACATTCCCGGCGTAAGCACAGTCCCCTGATCAGACGGCGTCCTGGAGCAGCGGACGCAGCGCCACCTCGACCCTTTCGCGGGATGCTGGCTCGAGCGGCAGGATCGGACGGGGCGGGGTGATGGGCCCGAGACCGAGGATCTCCGCGATAGTAAACATCACGCGGAAGCTGCCGAACTCACGGAACAGCGCCCAAAGGGGAGCGAAAGCGTGATCGATGCGCTCGACCTCGCCCGTATTCCCCGCCTGAGCCGCGCGGGTGAGTGCGAGAGCGGGTTCCGGCAAGAGGCCAGCCACGACGCTATACCAGCAGTCACCTCCGGCGAGCAGCGCGTCCTTCGCCCCCCAATCGCCGCTATAGCCCACGGCGAAGCCATCCCGCGTCATGGCCCGCAGACGCCGCATCTCGCCCGCGTAATCGCTGTCCGCCGGCAGAGGCATCTTGACCGCGGCCACGTTCGGAAGCTCGGCGAGGCGTGCAATCAGGTCCGGGCTGAAGGTGAATTTCGTGGTGCCCGGGTTGTTGTAGATGCACAGGGGCAGCTCGCCGGCCGCGGCGACGGCCTCGAAATGGCGAAAGACCTCATCATCGGTCAACGGCTGATATGACATGGGCGCGAGAAGCAGGCCGTCTGCGCCGGCTTGTCGGGCGTCTCGCGCAAGGTTCTCGGCAACATCGGTTGTTAGAGCGCCGACACCGACGATGAGCGGCGTCCGTCCTGCCACGCAGTCCACGGCAGCCCGCAGAGTGCGCTTGCGCTCTTCCGGTGTCAGGTAGGCGTATCCGCCGGTGCTGCCGAGCAGTCCGATGGAATCCGCTCCCGCAGCCACGATCCGCTCGAGGAACCGTTGCAGAAGCTCGGGTTTCAGCTGCCCCTCGTCATCAGTGGGAGTGAGCGGGAAGGCCGACAGGCCGGTGAACAAGGTCATGCGAATATCTCCTTCAAAAGCGTGACGTAAGCAGGCGGAGACCGGCGAACCCGAAGAAGGCGGCCAGAACGCCCTCGATCCCGCGCCGGGCCTTCCGGTAGAGGCGGATCATCGGTGCCGTCGAAAACACGAGCGCGTAGCCGGCGAAGATCATCACGCTCAGGACCGCACAACCTGCCAGAATTGTGGCCACGTCACGCCAGGATGGCTCAGCACCGAGGCCGAGCGTGACCAGGGCGATCCAGGCCAGCACCGCCTTCGGGTTCGCCAAATGCATGATCAAGCCATGGCGGTAGAGCGCGATCGAGGACGGAGGAGTCTCTTCTCGCGCCGGTCCGTTTGAGGTTGTCCAGTCTGACGTCAACGCGCTTCGGGCCGCCCGCACCGCAAGGTAGAGCAGGTATAGGCCGCCGAAGATCTTCAGGACGGTCAGGGCCTCGGCATAGCGCGCGAGCAACGCGGAAACGCCGGTGGCCGCGGACAGCCCCCAAAAGAGCGATCCGGAGATGACGCCCGCCGCCAGCGCCAGACCGGCCCGGCGACCGTGGTTCATCGCAACACCCATGATCCGAAGGGTGCTCGGGCCGGGGCTTCCGGCCGCGATCACGTAGGCGGTGAAGACGACGATCAGGTGGTTGAGGTTCTCCATCGTGTGTCCTCTCAGGTTCCGACCAGCAGCTTGAAGGCGATGAGCCACATTACCAGCGCGATGAGCGTCTCCAGGACGCGCCAGGCCGCTGGCCGCTCGAACACCGGTCTCAGCTTGGTGGCACCGTAGCCGAGAGCGAAGAAGAACACGAACGATCCCAGGATCGCGCCGATCGCAAAAGACCCTTGGCTGTCGGTGAACTGCGTGGAGATCGTCCCCAGAAGAACGACCGTGTCAAGATACACATGCGGGTTCAGCCAGGTAATGGCGAGGCAGGCGATCAGCGTGCGGAAGAGGTCGGTCATCGGCAGCGAGGAATCCGCGGCCAACGCCTCGTTCGAGCGCAACGCCGACAGAAGACTCTTCACGCCATACCAGATCAGAAAGGCCGCGCCGCCGTAGCGCATCACCGGCTCGAGCCAGGGCAACCACTCCGAGACGCTCCGAAAGCTGGTCACGCCGACGGTGATCAGAATCGCGTCCGAGACCGCGCATGTGAGACAGACAGCCAGAATGTGCTCACCACGCAGCCCCTGTCGCAGCACGAAGGCGTTCTGCGCGCCGATGGCCACGATGAGGCTGAGACTCATCATCATGCCGGTGAAGAAGACTGCGATATCCATATGTGGGCCTCTGGTTCAAAAAAACTGCCCTTGGACTATTCGGTCGCAGTAGATTAGACAAATTAAAGACGCTGATGCCAATAAAGGAAAACTAAATGGCTGTGGACTATGCAGCTCTTCGCGCCGTCGCCGCGGTCGTCAGGACCGGCAGCTTCGAAAGAGCCGCCGCTTCTCTCAACGTGACCCCGTCGGCTGTCTCGCAGCGCATCAAGCATCTCGAGGAACGCCTCGGCGCGGTGCTCATCGAGCGTGGAACGCCATGCACCGCCACGGACAAAGGCCTTGCGCTTTGCCGGCACATGGACCGCGTGGGGATGCTCGAAAAGGATCTCATGGAACATCTGCCTGAACTTTCCGGGGCGGAAGGTGCCGGACAGGTAACCCTCAACGTGGCGACGAACGCCGACAGCCTCGGGACCTGGTTTCTCGAGGCCATCGCCTCCTTCACCAGGGCCACCGACTATCTCGTGAATGTGGCGATCGACGACGAGGACCATACCGCCGACTGGCTGCGGCGCGGTCGCGTGCTTGCCGCCGTTACCTCGCTGGAACGTCCTGTGCAGGGGTGTCGTGTCACGCCGCTCGGTGCGCTGCGCTACCAGGCGACGGCGAGCCCCGACTTCGTTGCCCGATACTTCCCTGACGGCCTCACGAAGGAGGCGTTCCAACGCGCGCCCGCTCTCACCTTTGACCAGAAGGACCGGCTCCAGAACGTCTGGGCGCGCGAGGTTTTCGGGCAAGACATGTCATTCCCCACGCACTGGCTTCCTTCGACGCAGAGCTTCCTTGAGGGAAGCCTCGCCGGCATGGGGTGGGCGCTCAATCCGGTACAGCTCGCCAGACGCCATCTCGAGCGCGGAGATCTGGTCGAGCTGGCCCCCGGACAGATGCTGGAGCGGCACCTGTTCTGGCAGATCAATCGGCTGGCCGCCGACCAGCTTCACGAGCTGTCCCGGTTAATACTCACGGTAGCGCGGCGGGAGCTCAGCTCGCAAGCATGACGCTCATTGGAAACGACAGCTTGGTCCGCACTGCCGACCTTCAGTCTCCGAAAATGCTGCAAGTGGCACGAATGGCCGCTTAGACGGGCCGCAACGCAGCGTACCGAATGACTGACGAACGGCAGCTAAGGGCCGTCCTTACCTCAGACGCCAAAATCGTGGGCGCCAGTCTCGAGGTCCGCAAGTGTCGAGCGAAGGCGTTGGGTCAAGAGATCGTTTTGGTTTGTCCGTTGCGCAAGGCGGTGCAGTTCTTCGACGGCCCAGGCCGATCGGTCGATCCGCCGGCTCGCCGCCATGAGGTGTGACACCGCCTCGTCGATATCGAGCGGGCTTGTCTCGAACCCGCGATCGGCGAGCAGATGCGAGATGGCGTGCAGCGCCACCTGCGCGGCAAAGGCGGGCTCCTTATCGACGAAATCCCGCGCGGCGCGGAGAAGGGTCGCGGGCGCGGCCTCGAAATCCGCGGCGCAGTCAAGCGCGATATCCAGATATCCGGCCGTCTTGGCGGCGGCAAACCACTTGCCCTTCCGTCCGTGCACCGCGATCAGGTCTTCCAGGACCGTGCGGCCATCGCGCTCGGGATAGCGTTTCACCAGATCGCGCCACATGGCGAGCCAGGTGTTGCCGGCGGCCGAGGGCAGGCCGAAGCGGCGATAGGCCTCGTCCGCCTTGCCCTGCCGCACGAGGATGCCCTCACAGAATCGCGCGATATCACCATGGCCCCAGGGCTGCCGATCGCCCTCCAACAGGGCCTCGGCGCATGCCAGCGCCTCGTCCACACGCCCTTGACGCAGCAAGGCTTCGGCCCAGAACTTCTCGTCGAACCACAGCCGCGTCTTCTTCAAGGCGAGGTGGGCGAGCAGATCGTCATGGCGCCCGGCCTCGAGCAGGCAGGAAAGCGTGAGGGTTGCCGACGGGATGTGGGAATACCGTGCGTGATCCGACCAGGCATGGTGGATCAGATCGAGGTCGCGGTCCGCATGCGCGTTCACCAGTGCAGGAAAGGTGGCAATTTCACCGAAGCGATCCGAGATCGGCGCGAGGTAGTCCACGCCATCTTCGAGGATCGCAGCGCGCAGCCGTTCGAGCCATCTGGCGCGTGTTTTCTCGTCGGCCGGGGCGTCGATCAGGACCGGCAGCAGCTTGTCGAGGGTCCGGCGCACCGCCGTGCCGAGGGCGCCGGAGGACGTGTCGATATGTTCGAAGGCAGGCCAAATCCGTTCGGCCAGCACAACCACGCCCTCGGCAGCGGTGACCGGGTCGCTGCGGCGCAGGGCAATGATCTCGGCGCCTGCCGATTTCAGGCGCTCGGCCGCCTTCGCCGAGCCGCGCCAGCCAAAGGCGCCTGCACGCATGCCGGACTTGAACGCCCACTTGTGGGATGGCACGCGGGCCATGACACCTCCCCCAACTCGCCGGCAGAGTGGCACAGGGTCTGACCGGAGTGAAGAACGCTCAGGGGCTTCGTCGGCGGCCTTCGCGATTGCCCTCCTTGACCGCTCGCGCGGCATCGCGTTGATAGCGCGGGCAGACCGGAGGGGGTTCAATGGCCGGCGAAAAGGACATTCGCGAAAAGCTGGCAAAGCTCGAAGCGCTGTTTGCGCGCGGCGCGACCGAAGGGGAACGGGCGGCGGCCGGCGCGGCACGCGAGCGCTTGCAGGCAAGGCTTTCGTTGGATGCCAACGATGGAGGCGATCCGGAAATCGAGTTGCAATACTCCCTGCCGGATGTCTGGTCGGTCCGTATCTTCGTGGCGCTCTGCCGCAAGCACGGGATCCGTCCCTACCGCTACCCCCGTCAACGACGTACGACCGTGATGGTCCGGGTGCGCCAGGCGAGCTTCGAACGCACGGTAGCCCAAGAGTTCCGCACCCTGCACCAGGAACTCACGGCCTATTTCAACGAGACGGTCGAGCACCTGATCGCCGATGCGATGAAATCGGACGGTAACGACGAGACGCTGGAACAGCCTCAGTTGCCAGGCTGAGGGGCGGTTTTCAAGCGCGTCATGCTGCACGGCAGCAGCTGGCAGACAGGCATGCCCCGCTGAAAGCCCCGCGACGCCCGAGCGGCCGCAATGCGCAGGATGCGGACCTCGCTCTGCTCGCGCTGCGACCCGAAAGCTGCCGTTCAGGCTGAATAATGCGATCGGCCTTTCGTGCCCTAGCGGAATATACAAACTCTGTTGCACAAATCGGGTGATGGCCGAGGTTCCCCCTTCCCCGGACGGACTTATCCCACAGCTTCCGTGACGGGTATGCCGAGCGCGGTGTATCCGTTCAGGACGGCGATTCGGACCTGGAGTTCAGCGACCTGACGGTCGAAGTCCCGCGCCATGAGCCGCTGCCCCAGCAACTTCACACAATGCATCTTTGTCTCGACGCGGCTTCGGCGGTGGTATCCGCTCTATCGTCGCCAGAGCGCGCGGCCCAGGTATTTCGCCGCGCGCAGGGCCTCGTTTCGCGCCACGGCTCCAGCGGTGATCGTCTTCCAGGGCTTCGCGTTCTTGCGGGGCGGGATGACGGCATGGGCGCCGCGGTCGGCAATGGCGTCGTGGCATTTACGTGTGTCGTAGGCACCGTCGGCGGTGACGCTGCCGATCCGCTCGTTCGCCGGGATCTGACCGAGCAGGTCGGGTAGCACAGGGGCATCACCGATGTGGCTCCCGGTGATCTCGACAGCGCGGACCTCCAGTGTTTCCTCATCGATTCCGAGATGGATCTTGCGCCAGACGCGCCGTTTGGGACCGCCATGCTTGCGGGCATGCCACTCGCCTTCCCCCTCGACCTTGATGCCGGTGCTATCGATCAGCAGGTGCAGTGGCCCCTTGGAGCCGCGGTAGGGGATGTTTACGGCCAAGGTCTTCTGGCGGCGAGATAGCGTGCTGAAGTCGGGCACCGTCCAGTCGAGACCAACCAGCTGCAACAAGCTCTCGACGAACCCGGTCGTCTGCCGGAGCGCCATGCCGAACAGCACCTTCATCGAGAGGCACGTCTGTATGGCGGCGTCGCTGTAGCTCTGCTGGCGGCCACGCCTGCCAGTTGGTGCGGCCTCCCAGCTCATCTCGGGATCGAACCAGATCGTCAGCGATCCGCGGCGCTTGAGCGCTTCATTGTAGGATGGCCAGTTCCTGGTCTTGTAGGTTGGAGGTGTGGGTCTGCTCATGGATTCCAGCTACCACGCTGGATTCATGAGATGAATCCCACAAGGGATTTGTGCAACATGTATAACCGCCCCTTGCGCAAGAGGATTCTTCAGAGCTGATTTTGGCGCGTCATCGGGTGCTGACA
>NZ_JBLWVF010000035.1:0-13185 GCF_048268605.1 Primorskyibacter flagellatus | reverse complement strand
TGTTAACGAAAACAGGTGGGTCAATTTTACGCGCTCATAACCCACCCAAGTGGGTCAATTTTGCATGCCGATTCACAGCTTTCACCGAAGCAACTAAGCGAGATCGTTGGTCTGAGCCCTGCGCAAATTCGCGCGCTCATGAACGATGGGCGTTTGGAGTTCATAGAGATATCGTCGAAGACCAAGCGACTGACGATGAGCGGCTGGGAACGGTTCCAGAAGAACGCGACCAAAGTCAAAGATATCGAAAACGTTAGAACAACAGCTAATTGACGGGGATGTCAGACGATGGCCATGACCAATCTCAATATCAGCGTGATTGACAAGCGAATGCTGAAACAGTCCGAAGCCGCAAGCTACACTGGCCTACCAGTGAAGCACTTCAAGGCGGCATGCCCGGTGCGGCCAGTTGAGTTGAAGGAGGGCACGTTGCTTTGGGATCGCAAAGACATCGACCTATGGATCGACGGTGTGAAATCAGGCGCGATGACTGAAACGCGGGATGACATTCTGGGCCGTCTCTGATGACGCAAGTACGCATCAAAGGCTTTAAGATTTTCAAAGACCGGCATGGAAAGTTGCGTTGCTACCACCGCGCCACTGGCCACAAGATCGATATTGAGAAGTCGCCAGTTGGGTCTGCGGATTTTTTTGCTGAGTGCGAAACGATCCGTGCCATTGCTGAGGCTCAAAAGGCGAAGGCACCGAAAGCTGGCACTCTTGGCGCACTCGTTCAGACGTATTTCGAAACCGAACACTTTCAGAACCTTGCTGAGGCCACTCGTCGCGACTACCGCAAATGCGCTGATTTTCTTGAACCGATCAAAGGCACGCCCGTCCATGTGATCGACACCCCTTTAATTTCGGGTATTCACGACAAAGCCGCAAAGAAGATTGGTTGGCGACGCGCCAACATGGTGCGTACGCTGTTGAGCGAAGTTTTCCGATACAACATCCCCAAGGGCTTGATTGAAGCGAATTACGCCAAGGACGTGATCCCCAAACGCCGACCGCGAGATCGCGCTTATGCCAACAGGCCATGGAGAATTGAAGAACGAGATATCGTTCTGCCCCGCGCAAAGCCGCATGTGCGTGTGGCCCTTGCTCTTATGATGAACACAGGACTTGATCCAACAGACGCGCTCAAGCTGCGCAAAGATCAGATTGACGAAGATACGATCTGGGGTGTGCGCGGCAAGACTGGCGAAGAGGTCGCAATCCCGATCAGCCCCACTCTGCAGGCGGCGTTGGACTTGTTTCCCGATCATGAGGCCGAAACGGTTCTTGCCAGTTCACGCGGTGAAGCATGGACTTACAACGGCTTTTCAACGGTTTGGCACCGCTTCAAGATCAAGCTTGAGGAAGAAGGACTGATCGCGCCAGGCTTAACACTCAAAGGTTTGCGCCACACGGTAGCCACCACACTTCGTGAAGCTGGCCTCGATGAACGCCGCATCGCCGACCTTCTGGGGCAAAAGACCCCATCCATGGCACGGCACTATTCCCGTTCGGCAAACCTTGCCGAAAAGAACCGTGAAACCATGGCGACACTGGAAAAAGAAAACGAAAGGCGCGCGAAGATTGTCAAACCTTCGCCGAAAAGCGTCAAACCTGACCAAAGTGAGGATGAAAGATGAGCGGTAAACTCAATCATATCAAGAAGTTAAATGGTGCCCGGGGGCGGAATCGAACCACCGACACGAGGATTTTCAATCCACTGCTCTACCCCTGAGCTACCCGGGCATGGGGAACGTCTCGACGTTCGGGTGCAGGCCTTCTAGACCTGTGCTTCGGGCGTGTCCAGAGGGGAAGCGGTAAAAATCGGGGACTTCTGGCAACAAGTTTTTCAGACCGACACACGGCAAGAGCGATGGTGAGGTGCGACACCGTCAACTTCGCCCTTTCGGCGGAGCGCCATGCCTATATGATGCCGCGCATGACACAGGACTTACTTGATTTTTCACAATTTCTCACCCACGGGTTCGACGACGTGATTGACGTGCGCAGCCCGGCGGAATTTGCCGAGGATCATGTGCCGGGGGCGATCAATCTTCCGGTGCTCGACAACGCGGAGCGCGCCAGGGTCGGTACGATCTATGTGCAGGAAAGCCGCTTTCTCGCCCGCCGGATCGGTGCTGCACTGGTTTTCCAGAATGCCGCCCGGCATATCGAAGGGCCGCTCGCGGATCGGGAGCGGGATTGGCGGCCACTGGTCTATTGCTGGCGGGGCGGACAGCGCTCTGGCGCATTCGGGTGGATGTTGCGGCAGATCGGATGGCAAGCTGAAACGGTCGAGGGGGGCTATCGCAGCTATCGGCGTGCAGTGAACCGAATGCTGCATCTTGCCCCCCTGCCCTTCAAGGCAGTGTTGCTGGGCGGATATACTGGGACAGCCAAGACGGATCTCTTGCATCGGCTGTCAGCGCGGGGCGTGCAAGTGCTTGATCTGGAAGGCTTGGCGAGGCATCGGGGGTCGTTGCTGGGCGAGATGGACGCGCCGCAGCCCAGTCAAAAAGGGTTTGAGACCGCCATCGCGCAAGTGCTTGCCAGGCTGGACCCTGCGCGCCCTGTGGTGATCGAGGCCGAATCGAGCAAGGTGGGCGAGTGTCTTGTGCCGCCCAGCCTTTGGGCCGTGATGCGCGCGGCACCTTGGATCGAGGTTTCAGCACCGATCAAGGCACGGGCAGCCTATCTTGACCACGCGTATGACGATATTCTTTCCGACACTGACAGGCTGCGCGAACGTCTTGCCCCATTGAAGAGCTTTCGTGGGCGCGAGGTCGTGGACCGTTGGTTCGCAATGATAGATGCCAATGACCGGCTGGCGCTGACGCAGGCGTTGATGGAGCAACATTACGATCCGGCCTATGCGAAGTCGCGAAAGGGCGTCGACCCGAGAACGCTGGGGGAGGTCGCCATGAATGCGCTGGATGATGCCGCACTGGACGCTGCCGCCGCGCGCATTGAAGCAATGGTCATGGGCTGGGATATGAAGGACATACCGACCGGTAATTTGTCTTAACCTGTGACGAACATCACCACCGGCGCGCCCGGCATCAACCGCCCTACTCGGACAGCCGGGAACCCGGCGGCACGCAGATCACGCAGCAGGCCGGGGCAATCTGCCTCGGGGATCGCGGCAAGCAGACCGCCCGCTGTTTGCGGATCAAGCATCAGATCGGTCAGCGGATCGCTTTGCAGACCGGGATGCATCGCAGCGTTCTGAGGGAAAAGCGTCGAGCGGACGCCCTGCCGCGCAAGCTCCAACGCGCCGGGCAGCAATGGGACATGGCCGGTTTGCAACTCTGCCGCGCAGCCTGATGCCTGACAGATATTCAACAGATGCCCCGCCAGGCCGAATCCGGTCACATCGGTCATCGCATGGGCACGGGCCAGCAGACGCGACGCCTCTGCCTGTGACCGCTGCATGTAACGCACGGCCTCGGCCACCCACGCGCCTTTGGCCTGCAACTGCATCTCGGCGGCCATGACTGTGCCGCTGCCGATGGGTTTGGTGAGGATCAGCGCGTCGCCAGGACGACCGCCACCCAGCGTTACCGGGGCTTCGGTCAGACCGGTGATGCTGTAGCCGATGGTCAACGCCGCGCCAACAGAACTGTGCCCGCCGACGATATCGGCCCCGGCCTCGCGCAGCACCTCTGATGCGCCGGTCATAATTTCCGACAGGGTGCGCTTGGTCAGCGCATCGGACAGGCGCGGCAGGATGACAGAGACCGTGGCCGCCTGAGGCGCGGCCCCCATCGCCCAGATATCGCCAAGCGCGTGAATGGCGGCGATCCGCGCCATGACGTAAGGGTCATCCGTGAGGCTGGACAGGTGATCCGTGCTCAGCACCTGCTGCTTCCCGCCGATCTGCAACAGTGCCGCATCATCGCCCGGCAGCGCGTGAATGTCGGCACGGGAGAGCACGGGCAAGGCAGCAAGCACCTCGCGCAAAGCGCCCCGCCCCACTTTTGATCCACAGCCACCGCAGAGCGGTTTCGGACCCAGCGCATCCGCCAACCCGGCCACCCGGTCGCGCGGCAAGGGTGCGGGCGGCATGGGCTGCAAATCCTGAAACCGGGCCATGAATTTCTGGTCGATGTGGTCTTTCCAGCGCCACATCAGCCCGCCGGAGACCGCAAAGCCCGCCCGTTCTGCCAAGGCACGCTTGCCGCCCATCGACACCAGCTTCAGGTAGTCTTTCTGCGGATGGTAGCGGCGCAGGGGCTGATCCATCAGGCATGCGCGCAGATTTGCCAGCAATACCGGAGCCTGTCGCACGGCATAAACCCCGGCCTTCGGCCGCGGCGCGTGGATCATCTCGGCGCAGTCGCCCACCGCGAACACCCGAGGGTCAGAGGTTTGCAACTCCGCCGAGACATTGAGGAACCCGTCAGTGTGGTCCAACCCGGTCTGCGACAGCCACCCGTAAGGTTTCGCACCCGCGGCACCGGTCGTAAAATCGCTGATGATCTGGCGACCGTCGGTCAGCGTCACATGATCCGGCCCGACACTGGCAACCTCGGCCTCTTCAATCAAAGTGACGCCATACTCGCCAAGCGCTGCGCGCATCTTGGCAACCGTCTGCGCGGCCATCCCCTTCAGGATCGCACCGCGATCAATCAGATGCGCCTCGGCGTCGCGCCCAAGCTCTCGCAGCGCATGGGTCATCGCCAGAACCAGCTCGACACCGGCAATCCCGCCACCGATCACGGCGATCCGCGCCGGATCTGTTCCGTTGCGGAACTGTCCCCAACGGGCGGCAAAATCCGCCAGCGGTTTGGCCGGGATACCGTGTTCGGCAAAACCCGGCAGATCCGGCATGGCGGATGTGATGCCGACATCAACCGAACACAGATCATATCCAATGGGCGGACGACCGGGTACATGGACTTCGCCACGCTCAGCATCCAGCCCGCTCGCTGCACCAAGGATCAGCCGCGCCCCGGCGAAACGCGCAAGCTGCACAAGGTCTATGTCCAGCGCGTCACGTCCGTAATGCCCAGCAACAAAGCCCGGCAACATGCCGGAATAGGCAGCGGTCGGATCCGGGTTGATAAGGGTCAGCCGCGCACCTGCCAGCGGCTTCATCGCCCACATGCGCAGCAGCAGCGCATGGGCGTGGCCACCGCCCACAAGGACGACATCGCGCGTCTGGATCATCGCATTGCCTTGCATCGCCCGACCTTTCAAAGCTCCGCAAGGCCTAAGGCGCAAATCGAGGCGCGACAAGGCCATAGCGGCCTAGTGCGGTTTGGGATCATCCTCTTCGCGCGCCTCTTCCAACGCGTCGAGCAGTTCGTCCACATCGTCCGGATCGGTCGACGGGATCGCATAGGACCCGGTCAGCCATTTGGCCAGGTCCACATCCGCGCAGCGTTTCGAACAAAACGGACGGTAGGTCGGGTCAGTGGGTTTTTCGCAGATCGGGCAGCTCATCACACGGTCCAGTTCAGCGGCGCGCGGCCTCTCTGACGTTGCAGTTCGTAATTGCCAAGCGGGGTCCAGCCAACCAAAGCGGTCTCGATGCTGTCGGCCTTGAATGCCTTGCGCAATGCGGCCTCGAATCCTCGACGGTCCTTCTTGGGCATCGGCGCGAGATCCAGAACCACCTGCCCGCCAAGGCCACGCAGCCGCAACGCCCGCGGAAGCAGCCGTGCTGCCGCCATATTGGCCTTCAGCCCCGCCGCCGGTGACGTATCGCCGCCGGTGTTCACATCAATCGCGATCAGAGCGCGTGTGGGTTCAACGTACATTTCAGCGCCGCTGCCCAGCTGCACAGCGGGGCTTGCCAGCCGGTCGATCTGATCCAGCACGTCGAGACGTTCGAACCCGCCGAGGTTGGTCTCGACATCTGCTGGGTCGGTCCAGTCACGCCACGCCAGACTGTGCGGCCCGTCGCCTTCAACCAACAGCTCCGTTTTACCCTCAAGGTCCTCCATGACCTGCGTCGCCAACGCCAGGACAGAGGCGATGTCTTCGCCAATCTCCTCCGGTTCGGCATGTTCGCAGGCAGAGCGCAGGATCAGCCCGTAAGGACCGTCCATCACCTCATGCGCAAGCGCCAGGATCTCGACGCGGGCTTCCTCGTCGCGGATGCTGCGCGACAGGTTGATTCCCGGCGCATCCGGCGTGACGATCGCATACCGGCTTTTGAACAGGACGCGTTGCGTGACGGGCAGCGCTTTGCCGGGTTCGGGATAGCCCGTCAGTTGCACCAGCACCGGCTGGCCCGGCCGAAGGCCTGTGCTCTTGCGCAGGAACGCCATCCCGTCCGGCGTCTTGAGAAACATGCCCCCCATGCCCTTCACAGGCCGGTCAGCAATCGCACGGTAAATTGTGCCGGGGCGCGGGCCATCCGGTTCGACCAGAAGATCGTCAAGCACGCCATCGACAAGCAGTGCCGCCGCCTCGCGGTCGCGCAATGTATCGAGGATGATCTGTCGGCCCTTCATGGCGCTTCCTTGAATAATGGGTAGCCGGCCGCCTGAAGCAAACCTGCGGTTTCCGCAAGCGGCAGACCGACAACTGCGGAAAAGCTGCCGGAAATCCATGGAATAAAGGCCTGTGCAGGCCCCTGAATGCCGTAGCCCCCTGCCTTGCCGCGCCATTCGCCGGTTTGAAGGTAAAAGTTCAATTCCAGATCGGAAATCGCCTTCATCCGCACCTGCGTGACCACGTCCTTTTCCCAGACGCGATCACCGCGCCTGACGGCAACAGCCGTGATGACCCGGTGCCGCCTGCCCGACATTGCCAGCAGGAATTGCGCGGCCTCGCCCGCATCGGCGGGTTTGCCCAGTATACGCCGCCCCAATGCGACCGTCGTATCGGCGCAGAGCACCAGATCTTCGGGGTTCGTCTTGACTGCGCGCACTTTCTCGACCGCCATGCGCGCGCAATAGGGGCGCGGCAGTTCAGCTTTCACAGGGGTTTCGTCGATATCGGGCGGGCGCACGGCGTCTGGCGTCAGCCCAAGCTGAGCCAACAGCTCCAGCCGTCGCGGGCTGCCCGATCCGAGAATGAATTTCACTGCAAGTACGGCTACTTGAAGCGATAGTTGATGCGACCCTTCGTCAGGTCGTAAGGTGTCATTTCCACCTGCACCTTGTCGCCTGCAAGGACACGGATGCGGTTCTTGCGCATCTTTCCTGCCGTATGTGCGATGATCTCATGGCCGTTTTCAAGCTCGACCCGAAACGTCGCATTCGGCAGGAGTTCCTTCACGACACCGGGGAATTCGAGCGTATCTTCCTTGGCCATGTTCTCTCCTAAGTGAACGACTCCGCCAGTATGCGAAGCGCGCTCTTAAATGGGCGTAAAACCCCAGATTTTCAAGGGCTATCTCAGCCCATTCGTTCAATTGTGATAGGGCTTGCCCTGCCCTCCTGTTCAGACCAGTGGGCGCGGTTCAGCACCACACCGTCGCGGCGGACATGCGCAATGGCCGCCGGGTCCACATCGGCATAGACCCAGCCCGCTTCGTCAAGCTGACCTTCCGCAATCACTCCGGTCGGCGGGAAACCCGTGTCCGGCGGGCAGAAAATACCGCCTTTTCCAACACTTACATCCATCAGATCCGTCCAGGGCGCAGTACCAACAGTGGACGCAACGACCGTCACACATTGCGATTCCAGCGCCCGCGCCATCGCCCCGATACGCACCCTCGAGTGACCGGCAAGAGCTTCGGTGCAGGACGGAACCAGCATAAATTCGGCCTCGGCAAGCGCCCGGCCCAACAAAGGAAATTCGCTGTCATAGCAAATCAGAATGCCGATTCGTCCCAAAGACGTCTCGAACAGGCGCAAAGGCGCGCCGGGTACGATATCCGCGACCTCGCGTTCGTAACGGGTCATGATCTGTTTGTCTTGGATGCCCATTGCACCGTTCGGCGCAAAGAACCTCGCCCGGTTGACCGGACGGTGCCCAAGCGATGGGTCAAAAACCGGGGCAGAGCCTGCCAGAATGTGCAGCTTATAGCGGCGGGCCAGATCGGCATGCAGCGCATCTGCCTCAGGCACCAGATCAGACACGGCGCGAAACGACGCTTCCAGATCGCCCGCCACGGACGGACCCGCCAAAGTTGCCAATTCCATCCCGGCATATTCGGGAAAGACCAACAGATCAGCGCCGTTGGAAGAGGCCTCTGCCACCCAGCCCGACAGTTTGGCGGCGTAGCCATCCCAGCATTCCAGCACGTCGAGCGGATAAGAGGCTGTGGCGATCCTCATGGCATCCCCAAAATATAGCGCGCCGCACCCGTCGCCGGACAGGCAAAGACAGGGGCAAAACTCATCTCCGTGAGGCCCCCCATTTGCGCGTTAATTGGTCTATGATTTGATCGCGTGTCTGACGATAGGCGCTCAGCTTGGTGTCGCGGGTTTCACCCAGACTGGTTGGGTCCATGACAGGCCAATACTCAACCGTCAGATGGTAAAATCGGGTCAGATCCAGGGCACGCCGCTGTGACGCCGGTGACAATGCCACGACGAGATCGAAGGATGACAGCGTGTCCCCCAACTGCTCCATCTCGTCAAAGCTGCGCGAGCGGTGGCGCGCAAGCTCTACCCCGATCTCGGCGCAGGTCGCGATAGCAAACCCGTCAATTTCCAGATCATTCACGACGCCAACCGACTGGACATAGACATCGTGTCCGTAAAAATGCTTCATTATGCCCTCAGCCATGGGCGAACGTACAGCATTGTGATCGCAGCAGAAAAGGACAGATTGAGGGAGTGCCGACATACGGCGTCAACCCCCGAAATGCAGGACGCAGATCAAAGTGAACAAGCGGCGGGCGGTGTCGGCATCAACCTCTGCCTTGCCGTCAAGACGTTCTTCCAGAATGCGGGCACCTTCGTTGTGGATACCCCGGCGTGCCATATCAATGGTTTCAATCTGACTGGGCGGCAGGGATTTCACCGCGTCGAAATAGCTTTTGCATATCTGAAAGTAGTCCTTGACCACTTGCCTGAACGGCGACAGCGAAAGATGGAACTCTGCGGCCTTTTCGTGTTCTTCGGTCACGACATCGAATACAAGCCGCTTGTCGCGGATCGAAAGCCCCACATGATAAGGTCCGGATGGCACAAGCCGATCGTCGCGCGCGGGTAACACAAAGCTGTTGGCCTCAAGCAAGTCAAACATCGCAACGCGCCGCTCCTGATCGATCTCAGGGGTTGGCGGCGGCAGATTGGCGTCGTCCAGTTCAATATGGCTGATGCGGGACATGGGCGCGGTTCCTCAGGTTATCCGCGCAATACTAGCTTGTGCTGCAATGCAGCACAATGCTGTCGTAGTTCGCCAAGAAAATGTGTCGTTATAAAGGGTGAAATCTACCGAAGTCGTATTCGGATGAACCTCTGGCAAGGCGAAACGGACACCCTGCCAATAGAATCCGCAGGCAACGAGGAACAAGACCGCGCCGTCGGTTAACCTGTTTCGCGCTACTTTTCGTTCAGCTTGTTCAGCCTTGCCGTCACCGACAACCCATGTGCTTCAAGCGATTCCGATCGCGCCAGCCGTTCCGCCGCCGGTCCGATCACCCGCAGCGCCGTCGGTGTCATCTTTGCAATTGTCGTCCGCTTGATGAAATCCATCACCGACAGGCCCGAAGAAAACCGCGCAGAGCGCGCCGTCGGCAGCACATGGTTCGGACCACCGACATAATCGCCGATGGCCTCGGGTGTCCACTGCCCCAGGAAGATCGCGCCTGCATGGTTGGTTTTCTCGGCAAGCGCTTCGGGGTCCGCCACACATAGTTCAAGATGTTCCGGCGCGATTCGATCCGACAGCGCCGCCGCCTCGTCCAGATCGCGCACCACAATCACGGCACCATAGTCACGCCAACTGGCACCAGCAATGTCTCGGCGTTCCAGCGTTTGCAGACGCGCCTCGACAGCCTGCGCCACGCGTTGACCGAAAGCCGCATCGTCAGTGATCAGCAGCGATTGCGCGCTTTCATCATGTTCGGCCTGGCTCATCAAATCAAGCGCGATCCAGTCCGGATCATTCTCCGCATCGGCGATCACGAGGATCTCGGACGGACCAGCGATCATGTCGATGCCCACCTTGCCGAACACCCGCCGCTTTGCTGCCGCGACAAAGGCATTTCCTGGTCCGGTGATCTTGTCCACCGGCGCAATTGTCTCCGTCCCATATGCCAGCGCCGCAATCGCCTGGGCCCCGCCGATCCGGTAGATCTCATCCACACCGGCGATCCGCGCCGCAAGCAGCACCAGCGGATTGATCACCCCGTCCGGCGTCGGCACCGTGATTGCCAGCCGCTGCACCCCTGCCACCTTCGCGGGAATGGCATTCATCAAGACAGAGGACGGATAGCTTGCCAGCCCGCCCGGCACATACAGGCCCGCCGCCGATACCGGCGTCCAGCGCCACCCAAGCGTCGCGCCGTCAGGGTCCGTCCACTGCGCATCCTCGGGCATCTGGCGCACATGATACGCACGGATCCTTTGGGCTGCGGTTTCCAGCGCCGCGCGATCCTCAGGCGAAACTTTTGCGCATTCCGCCTCGATCTCGGCAGGTGTGAAGGCCAAACCATCGGTTGCCAAATCCAACCGGTCGAATTTCGCCGTCAATTCCAGCACAGCCGCATCGCCGCGGGCCCGGACATCGGCAATGATTCCCGCGACAATGTCATCCACATCCGGGCTATCCTCGCGCTTGGCTGATAGAACTGCCGCAAACTGGGCCTCGAAATCCGGCTGGGTGGTGTCGAGAAAAACGGGCATGGGTGCTCCTACGCAATGTTGCGTGCAGACATAGACCCGAGCGCCTGCGGTCTCAAGCACTGCTACATGAGTCTTGGAGCGCATTCGTACGCTGCACGGTGCCGCAACTCTATGTCCGCGCGCGCGGACTGCGGGGCGTGGTGGAGAGGTCAGGCCAGCCCTGAGCAGCCAGTCACCTCACAATCATTCGTCGCGATGCAGTTTCACAACAGCTGACACTCGACGCCGGATGCGGCATTTTCGACATCCCCAGAACCGCAATGCGGGACCGGGTTTGCTTTCGCGGCCTTCGTTCCAATATCGGCCAACGGCCCAAAGCCGCCCATGTAGTACGATCAACATATCTGGGGATGGGATGCCGCACGGCGCAGGACTGATCGTATATTCGCCGCCGCCTCTCAATGAAAATCCCGGCTCGGGAACAGGCGTTTGGCCTGTTCCCGCGGGTGGCGGGCGGCGGGTTTCTGGCGTGTTCTGGGGGCGTCGTCGGCTTGTGGCTGGGTGACGCCCACCGCATCATCGAGCGGGTGGCCGAGATCGGAGAGCCTGTGGGAAAGGTCCTCGATATGATCGGCGATGAGATGCACGACGATACCTTCACGCTCCAGCCGTCCGGTGACACGCAACAGCCGGCCACCCATAACGATGCGTCGAAAGCGCTTATAGACCTTTGGCCAAACAACCACATTGGAGACGCCGGTTTCATCCTCCAGCGTCAGGAAAATCACGCCAGAGGCCGTGCCGGGGCGTTGACGTGTAATGACCAGACCGCAAACAGAGGTGCGTATCAGTGGCGCATCGGGCAAACGGTCATGTGGTGTCAGGCCGGGGATTGCCGGGCGCAACAATTCCATCGGATGGGCGCGCAGCGTGAGGCGCATTGAGATGTAATCCTCCACGACTTCTTCGCCCAGATGCATATTGGGCAGATGCATCACCGGCTCGCGAATGCCTTCCCCATCCAGCGGGCCGGAGAAGAGCGGCAGCGGCGCAGCCGCTCGGATCGCGCGGACCTGCCACAGCGCATCGCGCCGCATCAACCCCATGCCGATGAACGCATCCGCTTCGGCCAGCCGCTCGAGCACGGATGGTGCGACACCGGCCCGTAGCCAGACGCTTTCGGGGTCCTGATAGCCGTTGCCTCGCGCGGCCCCGATCCAGCCCGCATCTTCCTCGCGAAAACCTTTGATCTGACGAAAGCCAAGGCGCAGCGCCAGCGCTCCATCGGCGCGACGCTCCAGGAGATTGTCCCAGTCCGAGTGATTGACGCAGACCGGCCGCACCTCCACGCCGTGATCCCGGACATCGCGCACGATCTGGGCTGGCGCGTAAAACCCCATCGGTTGGGAATTCAGCAGCGCGCAAGCAAACACTGCCGGATGATGGCATTTGAGCCAGGAGGAAACATAGGTCAGCATGGCAAAAGCGGCGGCGTGGCTTTCGGGAAAACCGTAATCGGCAAAGCCCTCAATCTGTGCGAAACAGGCCTCGGCCACGTCTTGTGGGTAGCCGTTTTTCAACATGCCCTGCACAAAGCGGTCGCGATGCTCGCCAATGGTGCCCATACGCCGGAACGAGGCCAGAGAACGGCGGAGTTTATCGGCTTCTTCCGCCGTGTAGCCCGCCCCCACCACGGCGATTTGCATGGCTTGTTCCTGGAACAGCGGCACGCCGAGCGTCTTGTGCGTCACCTCTTCGAGCGCGGGGCCAAAGGGTTCGGGTGCTTCCAAACCCTGTCGCCTGCGGATATAGGGTTTGACCATGCCGCCTTGGATCGGGCCGGGGCGCACAATGGCCACCTCAATCACCAGATCGTAGAAGTTCGCGGGTTTCATCCGTGGCAGAAAGTTCATCTGCGCCCGGCTTTCGACCTGAAAGACGCCAACCGCATCGGCCCGTTGCAGCATTTCATAGGTGGCCGGGTCCTCCTGTGGCACGGTGTCGAGGGCCAGATGCCTGCCTTCGTGATCAGCCAGAAGGTCAAAGCTTTTGCGCAGGCAGGTGAGCATCCCGAGCGAGAGCACATCGATCTTCAGGATGCCAAGCGTATCAATGTCATCCTTGTCCCATTCGATCACCGTGCGGTCCTCCATCGCGGCATTCTCGATGGGGCACAGCTCATCAAGGCGCCCGCGCGTGATGACAAACCCACCGACATGCTGGCTCAGATGACGCGGAAAGCCGATGACCTCACCAATGAGTTTGAGCGTCTGCGCCAGACGCAGGTTCGTCGGGTCGAGGCCAAGCTCTCTGACCCGATCCATATCGACACCCGCGTTGGTCATGCCCCAGATATCGCCCGACAGCCGCGCAGTCAGATCTTGGGACAGGCCCATAACCTTGCCAACCTCGCGGATCGCGGCGCGGGTGCGAAAATGGATCACCGTGGCGCATAGCCCGGCGCGGGGGGGGGCGGATTTCTCATAGATCCCCT
>NZ_JBLWVF010000034.1:0-17053 GCF_048268605.1 Primorskyibacter flagellatus | reverse complement strand
TGCACACTTTCCCCATAGACCAATCCAAGACCGCCGCAGCTTCCTCCTTGGGAGGATTTCCAACGCGGGCCACAGTCAGCCCCTATGGAGATCTTGCGCCATGGCCCGCATCGAAAATCCTTCACCGTTGCTGCCGTTGCCCAGTGCCGCTTAATGCTGCGCCCGCAGCTCACATTGCCGTCATTCGCTGCGTGTGCGAAATTCGAGGATGCTCAAATCACAGTCTACGGACGAAGTTGCTGTTCATGAAAACCGCTTGAACGTCGGCTATCTTACGACCGAGGGGAAGAAGAAGCTCGGGCTGGACAAGAAGAAAGCGCGCTGGTGGTTCTGGTGGGCGAAGTTTCCACCGTCAACGACGACGAGACCGACAACATATTCCGCGAACCCATCGGCCGTTTTGCCGATATCGAAGAGGATGCCGAACCGGTGCATCTTCTGGTTAATGACTATCGGACCTGGCTGGGTTAGGCGATAATCGCAGCACCCCCGCGGCTTTCTCGAACTTCTATTCCGCGAAGCCGATTTGATGACTGAGGCTGTGCGCAAATTCGCCGTATCGGCGAGGTCCCTTACATCGCGGACAGCCCAGCATTGGCGTCCAACAGAAATTGGGAAAATATGGGGCTGCTGGCTGCGCCAATTTCGCGGGCGTTGACGCCGATGCTGCCTGCTTCGATCTTTGGGACAATCAGGCCCCGTGTGTCCTGATTGACCAGATACCGCCGCACGCGTTTAACCAGTTCCTCGCGGACCTCGTGCGGAAAGGCACCGTCAATCACAATGGCTTCGAAATCGAACACCGAACAAACGGACAGCGACGCCTTGGCCAGTTCCTGCGCCGTTTGGCCGATCCAAGGATCGACATAGCGGGTCAGCGTGCTCCAGTCCTGGGGCAGTCGCCAAAGGAGATCCGGGTTCAAACCTACTTCGATCAGCCGGGCTTCGAGCAGATGCAAAGAGGCGACATCGATCAATTGCTGGCTTTCCCCCAACGGACCGGTCGTACGCATCGAACCGAGCGCCCCGGCGTTTCCCTGGTTGCCGCCAAAGACAGTGTGGTTCAACACGATGCCGCCGCCAACGAAGGAGCCGATGAAGAAATAGGCATAGTCTCGGAACTCCTTGCCATGGCCATAAAGAAGTTCCGCCTGACAGGCGGCAGTGGCATCATTCAGCATGAAAACCGGCAGATCGCTGAACTGGGCAACCTGTTCCGCGAAATCGATATCTTTCCAGGATTGGAAACGTTCGGCTGCGATGCCGGTCAGGTTGTTCCATTTCCAAAGCTCGAACGGCGCGGCAATGCCAATGCCGCATACCCGGCTTTGCGTATCGGCGTCCAAGGACTGCATGATATCCGTGAGGCCCTGCTCGAGAAATCCGAATATGGTGTCTGGAAGCGGGTAATCATAGGTCGTGTGGAATTGCGCCCGCACCGCTCCGCCGAAATCCAACAGCAACAGATCGGCGCTGCGACGCCCGACCTTCAGCCCGAGCGAAAGGATTCCATCCGGGTTCAGTTCCATCGGGATCGAAGGTTTGCCAATTTTGCCGCGGGTAGGTTCGCCGCGCCGAAGAATTCCTTCGCCTTCCAGATTGCGCAGGATGGTGGAAATTGCCGGAGGCGAGAGCCCCATGCGCCGTGCCAGAACGACACCCGGCAGCCCGCCGTGCCGCTGTAGAATGGACAGAAGCAGCCGTTCATTGTGGTTGCGCACCCGGCCTTGGTTCACACCACCGCTCAAGCCTCTGATTTGATTTACATCCATGTGGTCGACCATATTCGTCTTCCCTCCATCTAAGGAAATACACCGGATCTGTTAATTAATAAAGTTAATTTATTTATTGACAGAGAAAGCAGAATCGTGAATTTTGGTTTGCAACCTGAAGCGACGATCCTGCTCAGGTCCGGATCAGGGAGGAGCTTGATCCGCATCGTTGAAGCACTTTTCCCGGGAGGAAACCATGAAATACCTGATGACCGCGTCCGCGCTTGCCCTGACAATCGTAGCTGGCGCCGCGTCTGCTGAATCGCACAGCACCTCGGCCTGTCTGATCACCAAGACCGACACCAATCCATTCTTCGTCAAGATGCGCGAAGGCGCGGCGGCCAAGGCCGAAGAGCTTGGCATCGAACTGAACACTTATGCCGGCAAGGTCGACGGCGACCATGAAACCCAGGTCGCAGCCATCGAGACCTGCATCGCCAATGGCGCCAAAGGCATCCTGCTGACCCCATCGGACCCAAGTTCGATTGCTCCGGTTGTCCAACAGGCCCGTGATGCGGGCATCCTCGTGATCGCTCTGGACACACCGCTGGATCCGATCGACTCGGCGGATATGACGTTTGCGACGGATAACTTTCTGGCCGGTGAATTGATCGGCAAATGGGCTGCTGCAGCGCTCGGCGACGAGGCTGCCAATGCCAAGATCGCGATGCTCGATCTGGCAGTCAGCCAACCGACTGTCGGCGTGCTGCGCGACCAGGGCTTCCTGCAAGGTTTCGGCATCGATCTGGGCGATCCCAACAGATGGGGTGACGAAGAAGACCCCCGCATCGTCGGCAATGACGTCACCGCAGGCAACGAAGAGGGTGGCCGCAAGGCGATGGAAAACCTTCTGGCCTCTGATCCGATGATCAACGTGGTTTATACGATCAACGAGCCTGCCGCCGCCGGTGCCTATGAGGCGCTGAAAGCCTTTGGCCGCGAAAACGACGTGTTGATTGTATCTGTCGATGGTGGTTGTCCTGGCGTGGCCAACGTCAAGGATGGCGTAATTGGTGCGACTTCGCAGCAATACCCGCTGCTGATGGCGTCCAAGGGGATCGAGGCGATTGCCGCGTTCGCCGCCGACGGCACCAAGCCAGTGGCATCCGAAGGCAAGGACTTCTTTGACACCGGTGTGACCCTGATCACCGACCGGCCGGTTGACGGCGTCGACAGCATCGACTCCGCCGAAGGTGCCAAGCTCTGCTGGGGCTGACACACATCTGATGCTTCGTTGACGCCTCGGAAAAGGCGGGCTCTGCCCCGCCTTTCCTCCTGGGGCTGCCCGCAACAATGACTGGGAGGAAACAATGTCACAGTCAGATGATTTCGAGACTGCCACAAAGAGTGCGAAGTCTGAGGTGGCGTCTTTTGACGACCACAGCAAGGGTCTGGTCGGACGGTTCCACCATGCGCTTCACACCACCCCGGCGCTGGTGCCGCTGATTGTTCTGGTTGCTGCCATTGTAATTTTTGGATTGCTTTTGGGTAGCAAGTTCTTTTCACCGTTCGCCCTGACCCTGATCCTGCAACAGGTGCAGATCGTCGGGATCGTCGCGGCGGCACAAAGCCTGGTGATCCTGACCGCCGGTATTGACCTGAGCGTTGGCGCGATTGCTGTAATCTCTTCGGTTATCATGGGCCAGTTCACGTTTCGTTATGGCCTGCCGCCCACCATAGCGGTTGCCTGCGGTCTGGCCGTTGGCACCGCCATTGGCGCACTGAACGGTTGGCTGATCGCGCGAATGAAGCTGCCGCCCTTCATCGTCACGCTGGGCATGTGGCAGATCGTGCTGGCTGCCAACTTCCTTTATTCCGCCAATGAAACGATCCGAAGCCAAGACATCGCCGAAAATGCGCCTTTGCTGCAGCTGATGGGCGCGAAATTCAACGTTGGCGGTGCTGTGTTTACCGTTGGTGTTGTGTTCATGCTGCTGCTGGTTTTGGTGCTGGCTTACGTGCTGCGCCACACCGCCTGGGGCCGGCACGTCTATGCCGTCGGCGATGACGCCGAAGCGGCTGAACTTTCTGGTGTCAACGTCAAGAAGGTGCTGATTTCTGTTTATGCTCTTGCTGGCCTCATCTGCGCCTTCGCTGGCTGGGCTCTAATTGGCCGCATCGGATCAGTGTCACCGACCTCGGGCCAGTTGCTGAACATCGAAAGCATCACAGCCGTTGTGATTGGGGGTATCTCGCTGTTTGGCGGGCGCGGTTCGATCATGGGCACGTTCTTTGGTGCGCTGATTGTGGGCGTGTTCACCCTTGGCCTGCGCCTTCTGGGGGCCGACGCACAGTGGACGTTCCTCTTGATCGGCGCTCTCATCATCGCGGCAGTCGCCGTCGACCAATGGATCAGAAAGGTAGCAGCATAATGTCGGATAACACACTTGTCGTCCAAGGCCGCAATATCGTGAAGCGGTATGGCCACGTGACCGCGATCGACCACTCGGACTTTGAACTGCGCAAAGGCGAGATCCTTGCTGTCATCGGAGACAATGGCGCCGGCAAATCCTCAATCGTCAAGGCGATCTGCGGTGCCACTATCCCCGACGAGGGCGAGATTCTGATCGAGGGCAAGCCAGTCAATTTCACCTCACCCATCGATGCCCGCAACATGGGGATCGAGATCGTCTATCAGCAACTCGCCATGTCACCTGCGCTGTCGATTGCCGACAACATGTTCATGGGCCGCGAAATCCGAAAGCCGGGCTTCATGGGTAAATACCTGCGCCAACTTGACCGTCCGGCGATGGAGACCTTCGCCCGCGACAAGCTGACCGAACTGGGCCTAATGACCGTGCAGTCGATCAATCAGGCGGTCGAGACGCTGTCGGGCGGTCAGCGTCAGGGCGTCGCGGTGGCTCGTGCTGCGGCCTTCGCCACAAAGTTTATCATCATGGATGAGCCCACAGCGGCGCTTGGGGTAAAGGAAAGCCGACGAGTGCTTGAACTGATCCAGGATGTTCGCGCGCGCGGGATTCCGATCATCCTGATCAGCCACAACATGCCGCATGTGTTCGAAGTTGCCGACCGGATTCATATTCACCGGTTGGGCAAGCGGCTCTGCACTGTCAATCCCAAGGACTATACGATGTCGGATGCCGTGGCCTTTATGACCGGCGCAAAAGAAGCGCCTGCTGAAGCGGCTTAACCAGCGGGCAGCGACTGCCCCGGAATCCTCGTGGATGCCATATTGGCTTCTCACAGGGGTGGTCGCAGCCGCGTAGTTGCGCTGGTCAGCTTACCGGCCAGTGGCAATTCCAAACTCCCCGATGCCAATGACCGCATCGGAGACCTGCGCTGCGTCGCGACAAGCGCTTTGCCGCACCCGCGAAGGTGAAAATCCCAAGGTCATTTTTGCCTCCCATAGCAGACATCTTTGTGAAGCGCAGCGAAGGTCGGCTTCCCGCCCGACCTGCTGGAGCTATGAAGGCTGGACAATAGCGCGGATCGAGTCCGCTTCGGGTTGCCTGCGGTAACCCATGGCCCAGCGGTAAGCTCCATCGCCGCGATCCACGTGTGGCCCATTGGGTTCCAGCGATGTGGCACTTCCGAGTTACGCAAGCTACATCATCCGCGCCATTGCTTCGGCTTGCTTGATGACCAGTTTAACGGCATCGGCCTGTAGATCGGGCGGGTAGCCAAAGTGGCGCAGGATCCTTTTGACGGAAACTCGCATCTTGGCGCGCACGTCGTCGCGCTGCCACCAATCGACCCCTGAATTTTCGCGAAGCGACTTGACCAACTCCGCAGCGATAATCTTGAGCTGATCGTTGTCCATCACTTCAACAGCACTCTCGTTTTGAGCCAAAGCATCATAAAAGCTACGCTCGGCTTCTGACATGTCGTCCTCGGGCTCGGCGCTCAGGTCTTTGGCCATGCCGATCAGTTCCTGGATAACCTGCAAGGCGTCGATGCTGCGATTGTGGTATCGCGCGATCGCGTTAGTCAGACGCTCTGAGAACTTCTGGTTTTGAACAACGTTGCCGCGGGTGCGGGCCTTGATCTCACCATTCAAAAGCTTCTTCAAAGCTTCGACGGCCAAATTTCGGTGCTGCATGTTCTGAATTTCGTGAAGAAACTCGTCCGACAAAACGCTGATATCGGGTCTGTCAAAGCCACAGGCTTCCAGGATGTCAACGACCTCAGTCGACGCCACAGCTCGGTTCAAGAGCTGTTCGATGGCGAAATCCGGCGAGGAGTTGCGCCCCTTGCCGCCTTTCACGTCCAATTTTTGCAGTGCCGCGCGAACAGCCAGGAAAAAGGCGACCTCTTCGGCGTTTTCAGCGGCCTCGTACGATCCGGCCGACAGCTTGAAGGACTTGGCCAAAGCGGCAACAACATCATGGAACCGCTTGCCGAAATCCTTGTCCCCTTCCTTGCTGTCTTCACGCGCCCTCGTCAGCACATGATCCGCCGCCGCAGGCAGTATCTCGATCCGGTCAGCGGCTGTCCCGCCCAGAACACGTGAATAATCGAATCCATGAAAGAGCGCGCGCGCAACATCGAGGGCGCTCAGGAAGGCGGAGACTGCCTCTCTTTCATCCACGCCGGTATGTGCTTGATCGCCCTGTGAATAATGGGCCAGGGCCTTCTTCAGATCTGCGGCCAGCCCAATATAGTCGACAACCAAACCGGCTGGCTTTCCGGAGAACACCCGATTTACCCGTGCAATCGCCTGCATGAGGCCGTGACCCTTCATGGGCTTGTCGACGTAAAGCGTATGCATACAGGGCGCATCAAACCCTGTTAGCCACATGTCCCGAACGATGACGAGTTTCAGCGGGTCGGAGGTGTTCTTGTATCGCTTGCGCAGCGCTTCGAGCTTTGTCTTGCTCCTGATGTGCTGCTGAAACGCCAACGGATCAGTTGCGTTGCCGGTCATGACAACTTTGACCGCACCAGTCTCATCTGTATCAGAGTGCCAATCAGGATGGGCCGCAACGATCCGATCGTAGACTTCGACGCAGATCCGACGGCTCATGCAGACGATCATCGCTTTACCGTCAATCGCCTCAAGCCTGGCATCAAAATGCGCAAGGATGTCCTCGACAACAGCATCCAGACGCGGCCCTGCCCCAACAAGCTTTTCGATTTGAGACCATTTCTTTGCGGTGGCCGTTGCCTCGTTTTCTTCGAGCGCCTCGGTCGCTTCGTCGAACTCCTCATCAAGGCTTTCCTGAACGTCATCGGCGATTTCCACGCGCGCGACCCGACCTTCATAGTAAATCGGAACGGTGGCACCGTCTTCGACTGCTTGGGCAATGTCGTAGACGTCGATGTAATCCCCGAAAACAGATCGGGTATTTGCGCCGACCAATTCAACCGGCGTCCCGGTGAAGGCGACATAGACGGCATTGGGCAAGGCCGAGCGCAGGTGATGGGCCAACCCGTGGCGTACCTCGCCGGTTGCCTGGTCCATCTTGGCGTCAAACCCATACTGCGTCCGGTGCGCCTCATCGACCATGACGATGACATTCGACCGGTCAGTGAGTTCGGGAAAGGTTTCACCGCGCCCTGGCCGGAATTTCTGCACTGTCGAGAAGACGATGCCCCCGACCTGGCGGTTCAGCAGGGCCTTGAGATCATCAATGCTGTCCGCTTGCACGGGGTCTTCACCCAGCAAATCCCGACAGCGCCCAAAGGTCGTGTAGAGTTGATTGTCGAGATCATTGCGGTCTGTAAGCACCAAGACAGTCGGGTTCTCAAGTTCTTTCAGATGCATGGCCCTGCCAGCAAGGAACGTCATCAGCAGCGACTTTCCAGAGCCTTGGGTATGCCAGATCACACCGCCCTTACCATCGTCATCCCGCGCACTCAGGATTGAAGTCATGGCTTTCCGGACGGCATGGAACTGGTGATACCCGGCCGCTTTCTTGATCGGCCCCTTGCCGTCATCCTCAAACACGACGAACCAACGCAATAGATCAAGCAGAACAGCGCGGTTCAACAAGCCTTCGGTGAGCGTATTGAGGGCCAGCCCCTCGCGTTCGGACAAGATGGTTTCGCCGTCGACAGTCCGCCACCGCATGTAGCGATCCAGCCCCGCCGACAATGTCCCGTACCGCGCATTCAACCCATCGGAAATCACCGAAATCAGGGACGTACGGAACAGGTTGGGTATATCCTGCTTGTAGGTCTCGATCTGGTTGAACGCGGATTCAATGTCGGCCCCCTCGGTGCCCTTCAATTCAACTACCACCAAGGGTAGCCCGTTCAGGTAAATGACAATATCCGGGATCCGAGGCGTCCGGCCAACCATGTCTACCTGATTGAAAGCATGCCAGGCGTTCTCCTGATCGTCCCAATCCACAAGGCGTGCACGGTCGTTTCGTTCTTCTCCCTGACTGAAGTAGGTGATCGGAACGCCCCGTGTCATCAGCCCGTGCAGGCGGCGGTTCTCCGCAATCAGATCACCAGCAAAGACCTCATCCGTCACGCGCGCCATGACCTCTTGCACCGCACCATCCGGCAGATCCGGATTGAGCCGCTGCACGGCATTGGCCAGAACCTTACGAAGCACGGCATCATGGAAACTTCGGCGTTCAGGATCGCGCATTTCGGGCGATACCTCGGCACCGGAAGCGGCGGCGTATCCCAGCCCGGCCAGCTTTTCCATCATCCAGTCTTCGAGGTCGGATTCTGAATTCCAGGCCATCAGTCGTCGCCTTCCAAGTTCATTCTCGCTGCGAGCGCCTTGACCGGGTCTGAGAAGGTCGCATCCATCGTCCGATAATGCTCAACCAGCCAGTTAGTCATTTCCGACCAGCCTTCCTTGTTGTAGCCCTGCGCCGGGGTCTTGCAGACAATCATGCTGACCTTCTTGTCATCGATCCGTCGCCACTCCAGCGGCTCCCCTACAGCCCGCTCAAAGCGCTCTCTCTCTCTGCTAAGAGCTGATCAAAAAGCCATTTGTTTTCTTCTCGACTGGTTCGGTTTAACTGGAACTCAACGCGTATCTCCTGGCGAAGGAAGATGAGCGTGAGTGTGCAGCCTGACACCCCAATGCTTGAATGAATCCAGTGATCTCTCGATGGATTGATGTTTTGCCACCGTTCTAAACCCGCTTTCTTCATCGCTTCGAGAACCTCCGACCAGAACTCCAGCCGAGTCTGATGGGATCTTCGGAGCTCGCCTTTGGCCGATTTCTCTTCACTGTCCTTCTCCGCCATTCGGATCATGTAATCTGCGGCTTCTGGCGTCGGGATCACCTGTTGCAAGTCGATGAACAACTCTTCTTCGAACTTGTAGGGCATCACCTTGATGCAGCGCGCGTCGATCTGGTGTTCGCGCAGCCACAGCACTGTCGCCGTCACCTCGCGCCGGAAATTGGCCGCGATGAAAATGATCCTCTGATCAGTACCGTCATTCAGAACGACCTGATCCAAGGTATCCTCACCCAGGAACTCGCAGATGGTGCTTGCGGCGTCGCCAGAGCCGTGACGGTCCAGATACTGCTGAAAGATCCCCACAATTTCGGCCTTTTTCAAGCTGGAGCAATAGGCGGCGTATTTCAGGGCCTGCCAGACGACATCACGGCCGGAATCGTCCAGCTTGTTTTCGATGACCACCAACTGCCCGCTCTTGTCCAGCGCCAGCAGGTCGAGCCGTTCGCGGGTGCCGTCGAACCCGTCAAACTCCTTCTGGATGATCAGCAGACCATCCTCGCCCTCGCTCATCGCCTCACAGAGCGCATCGGGCATGGTGGCCAGCCATTCCTGCAGGTGTTCCCTCTCTCGGAACCCCACTTCGGAAAAACTGGTGCGTTCAAGCTTGCGTAGGCGGTTTGCGGAACGGTCAATTTGGAACATTGGATAACTTACTTGAGCTGGTCATTCTCTGCCTCAATGGCGCGCATGGCGTCATCCACCTTGACGCCGATCTTGGGGTCCTTGGACTGCGCCGACAGGGTCCGCCAGCGCGCCGCCTCGGGCACCCAGAAGATTCCGTCGGCCATGTATTCATCGACATCCTCTGCCACCTCCTGCCCCTCAGGCAAAAGCTCATCATACTTGCGTTGAAAGGCAATCGAGATGTAGCGCAGAAACAGCAGGCCCAAGGCCACGTGCTTGTATTCGCCCGGGTCCATGGACCCGCGCATCTTGTCCGCCGCAGCGAAGAGCGTCTTTTCGATTGTCATCTGATGTTCCTTCCTGACGCTGGCCCGCCAGATGGTTGAGTTCCTTGGTCTTCTTATTCACTGGATTTCGACGCGGGGCAATTCCAGCGGTCGATCAAGGGCAAGGAATTCCAAATGAATACGCCCACAAATTTCAGAAGAATTTTTTCTGCGCCAGATGTTTGGGTGCGTTTGAACATTTTCATCAAGGTTGGGCCGTAGTTTCAAGCGATACCGCGAATTAGGTTCCTTCAAATACGAAACCATTTCAGAGGAATATACCCCCATGCATGAGACGAGCGACAGGCGGGTTGACCCTGACGCCCACAGGGCTCGGTCTGGCAAGGTTTCCTTCCTGCCCGACGCCTACGGTGGCGGTCCTAGTGATGAAGAAATTTGATCAAAGCAATTTCCCCTGAGCATCGTCGCCCGGTTCTGCTTCTTGAACCGCATCGTCGTCGGCTTCGGTTTCGTGATTTTCCAAGTTCGGCAACGCAAACTGAAACTGGCCGGGTTGGACCTTTGGCTTCAGGGCGGCTCTGGTCTGGCTCACAGGGTGTGGCTCAACCTTCTCACCGGCCTGAATAACGTCCCTCAGATTCTCGACCTGTTTCTCCGCCGCCGCTGCCACTTCCTTCAACAGCTGAAGATACTTGTCCAGGTTTGCGCGCTGCTGGTCGGCGTCGGGGGCCTCTTCTTCGGCGGGTTTCTCAACCCTGTAAGCCGGTCGGCCTGCTTCCAGATCATCGAGGCGGTCAGCGGTGGCATCCCGCTCGGGGTAAGGTCCGGACTGGTCTATGTAGAGCTTGTTGAGATACGGGTCGTCGTAATAGACGATGGCCTTCGATTTCACCGGCATGTCACCGTCGATGACAAGCACAACATCATCCTTGCTCATCCGCCGCGCTTCGTCCTGGGTCAGCAAGGGGACTTCTTCTGTCCGCTCGGTCATGGTCGTGCGCTGGAAAAAGCCAACCTGCCGGGATTTCTGCACCCGCCGCTTCGTCGTCATCCCGCAGGCGTCTGACAGGTTCTCGATGGTCAGTTCCTCCGAGGGCGTCATGTAGGACTTGATCCCTGCACCGCCCTCAAGACTGAGCCGTTCGTTGCGGCCATAGATTTCATCGAGCTTCGGAATGGTCTGCGTGATGATCGCCAGCCGCCCGCCATAAGAGCGCAGCGTCGTGATCGAGTCGGCCACGATCGGCATTTTCCCGAGCTTGTGAAACTCGTCCATGATGATCATGACCGGCCATGGCTCTGTCTCCGGGTCGGGTTCGTGATGCTCCAGCGTGGCAATCAGATCCGAGAAGAACAGGCGGATGAGGCCCGCCAGGGGCTCTATGTCCTGCGCTCTGATCGTCAAAAAGACGCTGTGCGGCTCCTTGCGCAGCGCGTCGAAGTCGAAATCGCTGGTGTTTGTCATCCGGTCGAAATGCTCGTTCTTCCACGGATCGAGGCCGGAATTGTTGAGCAAGGAGATGAAACTGGACAGGGTCTTTTCGTTCATCTTGCTCAGCGACGTCCAGATGAGCTTCACCGCCTTGTGTTTGGCTTCAATCGCGTAGAGCGCATATTGCGGACCAAACTCATTCCCGCCGCCGTTCACGATCCGGTAGATCTCTCCCATCGTGGGCGTGCCACGCTGAAAGGCCAGCATTCCGGCCGCGATGAAGGCGGTGATCCCGCCCCTGAGCAGGCTTTGGTTGGCGGGGTTTTCGGTTTGCAGAAACAGGTTCGCCATCTTGTCCAGCTCGAACATCCGCTGGTCTTCGTTGGGCATCTCGTAAATCCGCAAGAGCGGGTTGTAGCGATGCGACCTGACCTTGAAGTTCGTCGGCGCAAAGCGGAACACCTTGTCGCCCATTGCCACGCGGCGACGGGCGGTCTTCTCGAAATTCTCGCCCTTCACATCGAGCGTCACCGTCGAGCCTTTGAAGGTCAGCAGATTGGGGATCACGAACCCCCTGCCCTTCCCCCGGCCGGTTGGTGCGACGATCATGCAATGCGGATACTGCTTCGAACAGATGAAGGGCGCGTTCGAGGTCTTGCCAGCGGTCTTCGCCAGAAGGAACCCGCTCCCCGGCGTCTCCAGCATCTTGCTCCGCCGCAGCTCGGCCTTGCTCTGCCAATGCGTGACGCCGAAGGTTGAAAGAGACTCGCTCACCACCGCCAGCGCAAGCCCCAGCCCCGCGATGACCCCGCCGCCCAGAATGACGAAGGACATATCGGCCGCGGCCGGGAAGTTGGCGCGCAACCACCAGAAATTCTGAACAAAGAAGAGATGGTCGACGCCCCGGTCGAACACCCAGGCCAGATAGACACCCACCATGAGGTAGGCCAGAGACAGGCCCACAAGAGAAAACAGAAGGTATCCCATAAACAGCCGTTTCATGACACCTTCCTCCTATTCGTGCACGTAGTCGTCTTCTTCACGTCCCCGGAACCGGTCCTCGACAACCCGCACGCGCGCCTCATGCAGCACCCGTTCATTGATCGGGCTTCCGCGCCGGATCTCATCGTCAAGGACTTCCAGGGCCAGGTAGTTCTGCTCGGTCGGATCGTCCGTCACCTCTGCCAATGCCTCGATGCGGCCCGCCTTGATCTCTTCGATCTGCAAGTCGCTCAGCTGACCCCGAACGCAAGCCGCAAGGGCGGCGCGTTCCTCGACCGATCCGATTTCCATGCCGCGGCTGCGGCGCAGCAAGGCATCTTCCAGCTGCTGAAGTCGTCTTACGGCCGCACGGTCGGCAGGGGCCTCCCGCTTCTGTTCAAGATCCGCTTCCTCCAGCGTTTCTTCGCGATCTGCGACGATGTAGCGCCGCTGATCTTCGGGAACATAGCTGCCAGGCGGGGTCACACTGTCTGTGGAGACGTCCCAGGCGCGGGACGCAAGCTCCGCATGAAACGACGATCTGGCCGCGTAAGCCTCAAAGGCAGAGCGGGCCTGATCGACCTGCTCCCGCCCATAATCGCGGATAACGGGATCATCCGAAGACCCGTAGTTGAAGTCGGTTTGGGCAAACCGCCGCTCCAGCACTTCAAAGTCGCGGCGTTCCTCGGGGGCAAGCTCAGCAAGCGCGGGATAGGTGTCGATCCGCTGGGTAACCGCGTCTTCAATCTCGAAACTGCGCTCGGAAATATACGCCTTCGAATGGCCTTGCGCCTTCAGGCGGGCCACTTCGGCTGTGATCCCGTCCAAAATCGCTTCCGAGCGCGCTTTCTCTACAATGTCTTCGGAATTCCATTCCTCACGGGTTTGGGCGGCGATCCCTTCGATGCCCGCCTGCGCGCGCAAAGCGTCCGCCTCCGCACGTGCATCTGTCTCTACGCGGAACCGGTCATTTACCTCTTCGAGAACTGCGTCCTCGGGGGTCTCATGCAAGACATTGGCCTCTTCCAGAGCCTGTCGAAGCACGTGATATTTCTCCGAGAGAGTGGCAACCGCCTGTTCCCGCTGGGCGTCGTCATAGAGATCGAGATTGCGCGCCGCCGCAAATTTGTGAACGTCACTGCTGGTCCACGCCCTTTCCAGATATTCGCGCTCCGCACCGACCTCGATCCGCGCCAGAACCTCGTCTGTGTTGATCCCGGTCCCGTCCAGAATCTCACCCACCTGCTGACGCAGCTGCGGTGTAGACAATCCTTCGGCATCCTTGAGCAGACCCGCATGGTAGGGACTGACCTCACCGGGGGCCACGCGCAGCAATTGCGACGCAGCACTGCCCGGGTTGACGACAGACAGCTCTGCCATGATCTCGATCACCCTTTGCTGATACCCCGGCCTCAGAGCCGGATCAGCCTTGTTGATCTCTACCTGCAAGTCATTGAGCGTTTCATCGAGGGCGTGCAACCTTGCATCCAGCACCTCGGCTTCGGACAGAACAATATCTGTGTCTTCAGCGGCCATGGCCCTTCCTCCGAGAATGGTTTCACCGTTTCGGAGCAATATCTCGGCGCGCTGCAACGCCCGTGAAATGGTCGGCAGGTGATCTTGTGCAGCAAGGACCGACAATGCTCCGACGATATCGGCCCGCTCTTCAATCTGTCCCAGGGCAAATGCGAGATCCGGACCCGTCCGGACCCGCTCCCGAGGCTCCCGCCCCTGTACCTTGGCGTCGTAAATCTCTCTGGTCGTTGGCGCGCGGTGCACCAGACCTTTGTCAAACCGGCTCTCGGACGCCATGTGGACGCCAAGCGCCTCGCCATGCGCAACCATCGCCTCGCGAAACCCCTGATAGGACATGTCCGTGCCCTGGCGGAGCGTCAGCAACCGGTTGTCGCTGCCCCGCCTGTTGACGATCACATGCACATGCGGATGGTCGCGGTCCGTGTGCAGCCCCGCGACGTAATCGTATCTGACCTTGCCGGACTGAAACTTCTCTTCGCAGACCGCCTTGGAAATCGCGGCGACGTCATCGGGGCTGGTGCCGATCGGGTAGCTCAGCAAAAGATGGCTGGTATAGCCGGTAGAGGCCGTGCCCCACCAATCGACCGACCACTGCCGCGTCACCCGGTTCATGTCGGCGTTGGAGAGCGTGTCCTGACCCTCATAGCGGCCTTGGGAATCCAGCACCCGCTCGGCCTTGGAGAACACGTAGTCGAGCTGCCCCTTGAGCCCTTTGCGGTCTGCGCAGCCGCCTTTCTTGATCAGCTTGAACACGGCGGACGGCCGCCCCGCGGTGGCCCGCACCAGGTTGCGCGACCTCGATCCAGCCCCGCGCCCATGCCGGTTGTTGTAGCGATAGGGTCCCCGCGCAGGCCGGTCGACCAGCCGCCCCATAATGGCATCTACGGGAGAGATCTCATAGCGCATCGTCGCCCTCCGCAATCATTCGGCTCAGCACATCCGACCGCTTCTGGCTGCGCCCCAGCAAGGCGACCAGCGCCCGGCGCACCTCGATCACCTCGTCATGCAGCGCGTAGATCTGTGCCAACTCCCTGGCCGACGGCTCCGCACGCCCCAGCTTCTTCATCGACGCGCTCATGTCGCGGGCAACCTGGTTGAGATTGCCCCCCGCCCGGTCAAACGATGCCTTCACCGCCGAGAGCTCGGTCGAAACCTCTCCATCAAGTTCCGGAAAAGACAGTGCCGCGCGGATCACCGCGCGCAGAAACTCCGACCGATTGCGAAACTTCAGACGCCGCGCCGCCTCCTCCATCTCCAGAAGCTCCTTCTCCGAGATGCGAACACTCACCGAAGGCCCTGCCCGGCTCTCATCGGTCAACGCGACCCGCCGCCGCTCCAACCGGCTGACGGTCGAGCGATGGACGCCAAAATCCCGCGCAATGTCGGCCTGGCTGACCCCTTGCCGGAGCAACCGGAAAATCTGGTCTCTTTGTTGAGCTTTCAGCTTCTTCATCGGTGCGTCACCGGCCTGGCACATGTTGTTGCGTATGCAATGCACATATCCTGCATTTGAAAGAATACGCCGTTGAGCGCCGCGAATCAACCTTGGGTTGACTCGGCGCGAGAGTATTCTTTCTCGGTCGGGAACCGACCGAACGACCGCCAATGCGGTCGCAAAAACAAAGACAGTCGCGGCCAGGGCCGCGCCAATTTGCTTGGGAAGGGGTGAGGGAGATGTTGGGATGGACGCAGATGCTGGGGTTCGGAAAGACGGCGAGGACAGCTGCAGCTTGGGACAACTGGTCAGCTCGCCAACGACGCACGGGTCGATGGATCACGACCGGCATGGTCACTGCTACACGGCATAACAGGTCACTGCTTGGCAGGTCATTAATCACTATCTGCTAAGCCACTCGGCAACAGATCACTGCCTAGCAAACCACTAGTCAACAGATCACTGGTCACAAGCTGTCGGGTTTGATAGCGTGCGGAAGAACATATTCCTACTGAACAGGTGGTGAGGATCCGAGATGGCGGACGGTGAGGCGGACTTCAATCTTCCCGTGATCACGGCTTTCAGCTTCAAGTGTCAACGCCGAGTTAAAAATCCCCAGAAGTGCCGAAGTAAAATTCCCCACTTGCACGGGTCCGGTGATCAGCCGGTTTCAGTGATCTGAGGCTCCGCTATTGGTTTTTGGCGGCCGGCCGCGCCGCTTCGGCGGCGGTGGCGGGGTGATGGGTGCGTTGGCCCGGACATGCTCGGGAATGAGGTCGGCATGGCTGCGGAGCCGGTAACTGGCGCCCTCGATCTGGATGACCACGGCGTGGTGCAGCAGCCGGTCGAGTAGCGCTGTCGCGACGACCGGGTCGCCGAAGACCTCGCCCCATTCCGCGAAGCCACGGTTCGAGGTGAGGATCATGGCGCCTTTCTCGTAGCGGGCGTTGACGAGCTGGAAGAACAGGTTGGCGCCGCCTGTGGTGATCGGCAGGTAGCCGATCTCATCGACGATCAGCAAAGAGGCCCGGGTATAGAAGCGGATCTTCTCGGTCAGTCGGCCCTCGCGTTCGGCCTGGCTCAGCGCCGTGATCAGGTCGGCCAGGGTGGCGCGATAAACGCTTTTGCCGGCCTTGACCGCGGCAACGCCGAGGGCCGTGGCCAGGTGCGACTTGCCGGTGCCCGGCGGTCCGAGGAAGTGGACGACCTCGGCCCGCCGGATGAAGTCCAGCTGGGCCAGAGCCGCGATCCGTTCGCGGTCGAGCGACGGCTGGAAGCTGAAGTCGAAGCCTTCGAGCGTCTTAACGGGCAGGAGCTTGGCGGTGCGCAGGGCCACGTCGATCCGGCGCGTCTCCCGTGTCGCGTATTCCTCACTCAGGAGCGTGTCGATGGCCTCGATCGCGGTGATCTCGCCTTTCTCCAGTTGCCGCAGCGTGTGATCGAGGGCTTCGAGCGCGCGCGGCATCTTCAGCCCGACCAGGGCGCCGCGGATCCGGTCCAGAAGATCGCTCATGACCGTGTCCCCTCGGCCGACAGGCGCTGGCCAACCGCACCGTAGAAGTCGAGCGGCCGGCGCAGCCCCTGCGAGGACCGCGACGGGGATGGCCTTGGCGGTGGTGCCTTGCGATGCGCCGGATCGACGCGGCGCCGGGCCTTGCCTGCCAGCACCGGATGGCGGGCGATCAGTTGGCCATCTTCGAAGATCCGCAACTCGGTGGCGTGATGCTGGACCTCGAGTGTTGGGTCCATCGGCATAAAGGTACGCGAGGTCCCACAGGAATGTTCGTGTTTTCAGTCCCTTTGGATTTGCGGGGCGA
>NZ_JBLWVF010000033.1:0-18261 GCF_048268605.1 Primorskyibacter flagellatus | reverse complement strand
GCTGCCGTTCTTGACGGGCGATTGACTGTCGCTCACAGGAAACTGGCCGCCTGACCACCAGGTTTTGCCCACTCCCTCCTCACCCTCACCAGTCTCAAACCGGCTGGTAATTTCACCAGCGCGCATTTTGGTCTGCACGTCGGCAGGGTCCAGCCCCAGTAGCTTGCCCAAATCCTGCGCGTCAATCAACGGCTGGCCCCGGTCCATTTCGATCTTCATGCGTCACCCACCTCGTCGGCCACGTTCATCAAATGCTTGATATGACGCGCAAAGTACCATGTCGCAGGAGCACCTATGAGACATCCCAACCCGATGGACCACGCGATGGACGCCACCGGCGCTCCGACCCAGCTGAAAATCAGCGAGGCGAAGAAGACGTTGACCGTCGCGGCCCCTGCTCCAAACGGGTAAAGTGCGCAGGCGATTTGGCCTGTGGACCATCCAGCGCGTTTCATCTGCTGGCGACCAGGCGCTGGACGGCGATCATCGCCAAGACCAATGCAAGACAGGCGAGCGCATACCAGAATTCTGCCGTGGCCGATTGGACCTGCGGGATGGGTCGCTCATAGGCTTCGGCCAGTACGGGTGTGGCCGGGATCATGGTCAGCAAGGATGTTACGATACGCATGTCAGGTCTCCTGTGTCAGGGTGCGATAAATGTCTGGCAACGCCCGTGACAGGCGTTCTGGATTGGGCAACAGCGTAAAGCCGCCGCGCCCGAAGATGCGGGCAAACCAGTCTTGTCCGTCCTCGTCGATGATGATGCCATGCAGGCTTTGCCCCGCATTGCGCGTCTCGCGCACCGCCATATGACTGTCTTCGATGCCGTGCTGGCCTTCGTAGTGGTCCAGATCGTTTGGTTTGCCATCGGTGAGCACGATCAACAGCTTGCGCGCCGATGGCTCTTTTGCCAGTTGCGCAGAGACATGGCGGATGGCGGCGCCCAGACGGGTGAAATGCCCTGGTTTGAGCACGCCTATACTGGCAGTGACGTCTGGTGACATACGGGCGTCGAACTCTTTGCAGCGGGTCAGAAACACCCGGTCGCGGCGCAGCGAAGAGAACCCCCAGATGCCCAACCTGTCGCCTGCCGCGTCGATCCCGGCTGCAAGGGCGGCCATCGTGTCACGCGCGACATCAATCACGGAGGTGTCGCCAATTGCCGCCTCGGTGGAGCGGGACGTGTCGATCAAGAAGGCGACAGAGACATCGCGGTCCATTTGCCGCGCGGCCTGCCAGATGCGGTCGGACCCGGAACCGGTTGCAATCATATCCGCACGCGCGGTCAGCACGGCATCAAGATCAAGCTCTTGCCCGTCGATCTGGCGGGGTTGCAGTATACGGCGCGGGCGCAGCGCTTCGAACTGGCGGCGCACTTTGCGGACGTATGAGTCATTGGGGGTAAAGGTGGCTCCGTCGAGCTGTGCAGGCGCATCAAGCACGCGGCAGTGATCCGCCATATAGCTTCGGCTGCGGTGGTTCCATTCGGGGTAGGTATGGGTGCCCGCCAGCGCTTCGTGATCGGCATCTGCCGGGGACAGGTCGAGGTGCAGGCGCAGGCGCGTGGCAACCTTGCGATCCTGTTTGGTCAGGGTGATGCGATCCTGATCGTCGGCAGCCTTCTGGGCGTTTTCCTCATCGTCATCATTTACGCTGCGGTTGATGTTCATGGATTCCACCCAAGACAGAATCGATTCAAAGCGGTGAATGATAAAACTGTCCTTGCGGTTGTGCTGGTCCTGATCCTTGCGTTCGCCGAGCTTGCGGTTGCTCGCTGCGGCGGTCGGGGGCGGCGCAGCGGCATCTGCCTCGGCATCTTGTGTTGCGATGCTGCCTTGTCCGGAACGTTCAAACCGCAACCAGATCGGCACGGGCGCGCAGGGCATGTAGCCCTTGGAAGGCCCGACGTCCGCGGGCAGTTGCGCAATGGCACCGCCAAGTTGATCGCGAATGGCCTGTTCCAACGCGGCCTCTTGGGCGGCGCGGTTCAGGTTCGCGCGGCTCTGTGCGCAATAGGCCGCCATCGCCAAGTAGTGATCCCGCAGGCCCGGGCAGGATTGAAAGGCCTTATCCGATGCGTCTGCATTCGCCCGGACATAAGCACAGTCCTGCGCGGGTCCGCTGTCTGGCAGGTCAAGGTCCGTCACTGTGGTATGCGCGGCCAGTGCTGTCAGCCAGAAATACGCAGCCCGGTTCAGGTCATGGTCAGGAAAGACATCCATGACCGGGGGCAACATCAGCTTTTCGCCGTCAAACCGGGCGACCCATTCGCGGTCGCGGTCCGCACCCAACTTGCGTTTGAGAACTTGCCGGTGCTGCACCAGCGCCTGAGCCACTTCGCCCAATTCAACCCCGGGTGCACCGCCAAGCGCGCGGAACAGAACGGCAAGGCTGGGCCGCACCGAAGCAAGCAGAACACCTGCCTGCGGGTGGCGAACGCCCGCGCCGATGCCACTGGCCATGTCGTGCCAGATATTGCCAACGGTTTCTTCCGGTTCCATGAGGTCAAGTAGGTGCATGACGCTTATCCGTAGATTGTGCTGACAAGATCGCGCAAGGATTGCTGCACATCCCTCTCGTCGCTGAGCGGCTCGATGATTGCCGCCTCCAGGGCCTGATCGACCCCCATGCCGCCTGACATCAGAGTTGCCGCATAGATCAACAGGCGGGTGGACACCCCTTCCTCAAGGTCCATACCGCTAAGCTTGCGGATGTGGCCTGCCAAGCGCACCAGAGGTGCCACACGGCCCGGCTCAAGTCCGCTTTCGCTGGCGACGACCGCAATCTCGGTTTCCGAATCCGGAAAGTCGAAGCTGATCGACAGGAACCGCTGCCGTGTGGACGGCTTCAGCCGCTTGAGCACGTTCTGGTAGCCGGGGTTGTAGCTTGCGACCAACATAAAATCTTTGGGGGCGGTCAGATCTTCGCCCGTACGGTCAATCATCAACGTGCGCCGCGTGTCGGTGAGTGGGTGCAAGACCACGGTCACGTCCTTGCGGGCCTCGACCACCTCGTCGAGATAGCAGATGCCGCCCTCGCGTACAGCGCGGGTCAGCGGGCCATCGACCCAGACGGTCTCGCCACCCTTGAGCAAATAGCGGCCGATCAGATCTGCCGCAGACAAATCATCGTGGCAGGCAACGGTATAAAGGGATTTGCCCAATCGCGCCGCCATGTGTTCAACAAAGCGGGTTTTCCCGCAGCCGGTCGGCCCCTTCAAAAGAAGGGGCAGACCGTTGTCATGGGCCGTCTCGAACAGGTCGCATTCGCGCCCTGTAGGCTGGTAGAACGCCAGGGTTGGCGGGTTTTGCATGTTCATGGCTTATTCTCCGGGAACGGGGTTGGCCGGACCGGGCGCGATGATCTCGTCCTTGCGCACCACCAGCAGGGAATAGATGAACAGAAGCGCACCGATGACCACACAGGCCCCCGCGCCAAAGCGCATCATGTAGAAAATCGAAAGGCTATCTTGTACGTCCATGTAGTAGTCACCCACGACACGCTGCATGTGCGTCTGGATCGTACCGGCGAAGGTCAGCACGAAGGTCATGAAGGCCATGCCGCCCGTCATCAGCCAGAAAGACGCCATGTTGAGCACCTGATTGTACGGCGCACGTTCCCGCAACATCGGCATCGCATAAGTAAAGATTGCAAGGTTCAGCGCGACATAGGCCCCGAAGAATGAAAGGTGGCCATGGGCTGCGGTGATCTGCGTGCCATGGCTATAAAAGTTCACCCCGTGCAGCGTGTGCAGAAACCCCCAGACGCCAGCGCCAAAGAAGGCGACCGTGCTGGACCCAAGCGACCACAAAAGGGCGGCCTTGTTCGGGTGGTTCTTACGGCCCTTCCAGACCATCACGAAGGCAAAGCTCATCATCAGAAAGAACGGGACCACCTCGAAGGTCGAGAAGATCGAACCAACCCACTGCCAGTAACCGGGCAAGCCGATCCAGTAAAAGTGGTGGCCGGTTCCTAGAATGCCCGAGAATAGCGCAGTCGCGACAATGACATAGAGCCATTTTTCCACCACTTCGCGGTCCACGCCCGTTAGCTTCAGCAGCAGGAAAGCGAGGATCGCCGCCATCACCAACTCCCAGGTCGCCTCGACCCAAAGGTGCACGACGAACCACCAGTACATTTTATCAAGCGACAGGTTGTTCGGGTTGATGAAGGCAAAAATCCACAGCAGCGACAACAGCCACAGGCCCATGAGCAGTACGTTGGTGATAGCAGTTTTCTTGCCTGCCAGCACGGTCATCGAGATGTTGAACAGGAAAATCAGCGCCGCGACCAAAATGCCGAATTTAACCCAAAGCGGTTGCTCCAGAAACTCGCGACCCCCATGGATGCCCACAAGGTAGCTGCCGACGGCCCCCAAAGTGCCGACAAGCAAGATGATCAGTTGGATATATGCCAGCTTGGGCGAGTAAATTTCGCGCTCGGATTCTTCCGGGATCAGGAAATATGCGGCGCCAAAGAAGCCCAGCAAGAGCCAGACGATCAGCGCGTTCGTGTGAATCATGCGGATCACGTTGAACGGCAGCAGCTCCGACAGGAAATTGGGCGAGATGTAAATCCAGCCCGCGAGCAGTCCGCCCAGCACCTGAATGGCAAACAGCGCCATTGCCGCAAGAAAGTACCAGTAGGCTACTTTTTGTGATTGATATTTCATGGTTTTGTCCTTTCTCGCGGTTCAACCCGCGTCGTTTGGCGGCCAGCCTTGCGTATCGGTTTGATCGGCCCAACGCAGGAATTCGGCGAGGCCACGAATGTCCTCGTCGGTTAGTTCATAGCGGGGCATTTGACGGCGACCTTCGATGCCGCTGGGTTGCGCCTCGATCCAGCCTTTGAGCGTCTCGAAAGCGTCTTCGGGATCTTCCAGAACACCCCAGCGGGTCATCACATTGCCAACCTCGGGGGCGAAATACGCGCCTTCCCCATGCAGGCTATGGCAATTGATGCAGGAGTGTTTCTCCCAGACATGCTTGCCGTGAACGACCGCCTCGCTCAGCTCCATTCCGGCGGTTGAGGTCTCGACGACGTACTTGTGGGAATGGGCGGTCATCGCAACAAAGACTACGACAAAAAATATCGAGCCTCCGTAGAAGATATTCCGCGCCCGCGATTTGGTCAGAAATTCCGCCATTGGCCGGTCTCCTTGAATTCGGGATGGCCAATCCTTAGGGAACGTCTGATCAACGGGTTCGGCTGCGCCGAGATTGTGGCTTGATGCTCTCGGAAGGTGTGAGACAGGTTGTTTGCGGCCGATCAAGCGGCTTCAAGGCCGCCATTTCGGCGGTTTGGCGTATTCTGGGCAGACTCGTCCTCATGCCATCAGCCTCCTTCGCACCAGGAACAGGTTTCCAAGCGCGAACAGCGTGAAGAGCTGGGCGCGGTTCTTGGCGAGGCCCCGGTAGCGGGTCTTCACGTGGCCGAACTGCCGCTTGATGACCCGGAACGGATGCTCGACCTTGGCCCGCACCATCGCGATCACCCGGTTGATCCGTTCGTCGAGGGGATGCAGCTTGCCACCCTTTGGCGCCTTGCGCATGACACCCCAGGCCTTGCCCGACCCTTTGAACGCCGCCTCGCGCTCGGCACTGACATAGCCCTTGTCGGCCCAGACGGAGGTCTCGTCGCCATGCAGCAGGTCGTCCCAGACCTGGCTGTCGTGGAGCTTGGCTGTCGAGGTGTCCAGGCTGTGAACAACGCCGCTGTCCGCATCGACGCCAATGTGCGCCTTCATACCAAAATACCAGTCGTTTCCCTTTTTCGTGGATGACATTTCGGGGTCGCGCGCGCCCGCCTTGTTCTTCGTGGAGGACGGCGCGTCGATGATCGTGGCGTCGACCAGCGTGCCGGAGCGCAAGCCGATGCCCTTGTCGGCCAGATGCGCGTTGACGTCCGCAAAGATCGCTTCTGTCAGCCCGTGCCGTTCCAGCAGATGACGGAAGTTCAGGATCGTGGTCTCGTCCGGAATGCGGTCGTCACCCAGCTCGATCCCGGCAAAGCGGCGCATCGCCTCGCTGTCGTAGAGCATTTCCTCAGCCATCGGGTCGCTCAGCGCATACCAGTTCTGCAGGAAATAGACCCGAAGCATCATCTCCAGCGGCATCGGCGGGCGACCACCCTTCGGCCCGGCCTTCGGATAATGCGGATCGACAAGCGCCAGAAACCGCCCCCAGGGCACCACCTCGTCCATCTCCGCCAGAAACAGTTCCCGCCGGGTCTGCTTCTTCTTCATTGCATCGTGAAGACCGGGAAAGGCAGGCTGCTTCGGCATCGGAACGGCTCCTTGGCGGGTTGCCCAAGTCTACCAGATCACGCCGAAAGAAGCAGGTTTTTCAGACGTTCCTTAGAGACAGGCGCTGTATGCAAGTTTGCGCCAGCGCAACGTTTGACTGAATTTCTGGGCTAGTCTCACCAGATCAGGAGAAAGCCATGCGACAGCCAGAATTGGATGACCCTGATCTGCCACTGGCGGATCTGATGACACATTGGCCGGACACGATACCGGTATTCCTGCGCCATAAGATGCTATGCGTCGGTTGTTTGATCAGCCCGTTCCACACTATTGCGGATGCCTGCACGGAGTATCATCTCAATGAGACCGATTTTTTGGCAGAGCTTCGCGAAGCTGCTGGCCTCTAACAGGCTGCTGAAAAAGGATTTTGAACAGCCGTTCTCGTGGAGCTGATCGATTCCGGATCGCAGGACGTTTTCATCAGCTCGACGAGAGAGCGCAAAAATCGCCCCGTTTTGCCGGTGTTGTGGCCTGCGCCAGATTTTTTCAGCAGCCTGCTAAAGCCTGCTACGCTTGACTGATCTCCACCAAAGCGTGCGGGTTCGTCACTGTAATACGTTTGCGTTTGCTCTGAACCAGACCGCGCTTTTCCCACCCGCTCAGCAAACGACTGACGGTATGCAGTGTTGTCGCAGTCAATTCGGATAGGTCCTGCCGCGTGATAGGAAAGTCGATCTCGATCCCATCGGGTGTTTTCCGACCCGTTTGATTAATCAGGCGCAAAAGCGCATTCGCCACGCGTTGCTCAACTTGTTGGGTGGCCATCTCAACGATCCGGTTGTTCATTTCCCCCAGCCGGTTGCCGACAGTCTTGTAGGTTTCCGTCGAAAAGCCCTCGTAGTCGGCAACATATGTATCCCACAGGCGCGCGGGCCAGCTAAGAACAATAGACTCCGTCGCTGTCATGGCTGTTGCAGGATAGCTATCGCGACCGATCGCCTTGGCGATACCCAAAAGCTGCCCCGCTGGAATATGAAGCGCGGTCACTTGTTCGCCTGTAGGCGTGATGCGCACCACCCGGACATACCCGTCAAGCAGCATGAAAAAGCGCTCCGCGGGCGCGCCCTCATCAAATATCGCAACGCTTTCCTCGTATCGGCGCGACGTGGCCTGATCGAGAATCGTACGAATGTCGCGTCGCTCCAGCTTGGAAAACGGCGGTAAATGCGTCAGCAGGCTTTCGTCCAGCCGCGGCAGCGTTTTGCGTGGTGATATCTCGTTCATACAATGCGTTGTCCACGATGTAGCGGGAAAAGACCATAGACGACTGTTTCCGGTTCAGTCGAAAAACCCACTAGCAGTTTGTCCTAGCGCAAAGTTCCACCACGCCATTTCGCTAGGTTTCAGGTCAACAACCAACGCGATCTGAAAGGAAAGATGATGATCCGCAAACTGGCAACCGGCCTCGCACTCGCAGCTTTGATGGGCAGCGCATCTTTTGCCGAAACCTTCGATGTTCAAATGTTGAACAAGGGCGATAGTGGCGCAATGGTGTTTGAGCCCGCCTCGCTGCGCATTGCGGCGGGTGACACCGTCAAATTCATTCCGGCTGACAAAGGTCATAACGCTGAATCTGTCAAAGGAATGATCCCTGAAGCAGCGGAAGCCTTCGCGGGTAAGATCAACGAAGAGATCGACGTTACGCTAACCGAGCCTGGACTGTACGGCGTCAAATGCAAGCCGCACTGGGGCATGGGCATGGTGATGGTCATCGCGGTTGGTGATGATGTCGCCGACACTGACAGTTTTCTCGCGGCAAAGATGCCTAAAAAGGCCAAAACTCGATTTGAGGAGAGCCTGAGCGGTCTTTGAGCACACAGATAAGAATTGTCAGACCACTACATCCTCAAAAACCCGAAATCTATCGCGTTCTCGTCGCGGTAGATCAAATTACGTCGATCTGTTTGAAGCTAGCTACCCTGCCATGAAGAATGTGTTCGCCTTTGTTCTCGGCCTTTTGCTGACAGTGTCTGTGGCATTGTACGGCTCCACCGGTATGGCAAAGGTCGGGCCTAACGCAGTCTTTTCCATGGAAATCTGCGCCGACGGAGCTGCAAAAACTGTTGCGTTCGACGCCAATGGTAACCCTGTTGAGCAAACGCAGACCTGCCCCGAGTGCCTGACATGCTGTCAAATCTTCGGTGCCCTGACCCCCGGAAAGTGGTCGCTTGTTCCATCCTTGGACCGTTTTGACATGGAGGCGGTGAACCCCGTCGCTCCAAACCCCATCGAAAATAAACGAAACCTCTACCCCGCGCCGCGCGGCCCTCCGGTTGTGCAGTTTTCCATGCCGGGTCTGATCACATTTGGTTGGTCAGCAGGCGGCCGAATGATGCGCAGCGACGGGCGACCTATTCGTAAGGACGCCTCCGCATGAATATTTTACTGTCCTCCCTAAAATTAGTGGCGATGTGTGCGACGGTGTTTTTGTTCGGGCTTCCTGTTGCAGCCGATACAGTGCTGTCCAAGCTGTTGCCGGACCTGACGGCTGGCGAGCTGGTTGAGGGTGCGGACGCCTTTGGCAGCATTCATCCCGACATTCCCGTTGTTCAGATCCTAAAGGCGGGGGAGCGGATCGGTTTTGGCTACATCACCTCGGATTTCGTCTCGACCACCGGCTATTCCGGCAAGCCAATTCACACAATGGTGGCAATTGATGATGCCGCCCAGGTCATTGGCGTAGAACTCGTCAAGCACTCCGAACCGATTGTGCTGATCGGCATTCCAGACGCCAAGGTAAAAGCATTGGTCGCCAACTATCGCGGTCTTGATCTGGTGGCGGAAGCGGAGTCGGGCGGCACGGCACACCAGCTTGACATCATTTCAGGCGCGACCGTGACGATCATGGTGATCGACGATTCAATCGTTCGCGCCGGTCTTAAAGTTGCCCGCCAACTTGGGTTGGGTGGCCTTGCGGTTGACGAACCAAGCGCAGGTCCGCAATTCGAGATTGACCCCGGCGCGGAAGCAGCGCCGGACTGGATGACGCTGGAAGGTGACGGCACATTACGCCGCCTTTCGCTGGACGTGGGCCAGATCAATGCCGCCTTCGCAGCGATGGAAGACGAACGTGCAGGCGAACGCGCCCTGACCGACCCCCCCGAAACAACATTTATCGAGATGCAAGCGGCGCTTGTCTCACACCCTGCAATTGGGCGTGCAATCTTGGGGGACGATGTTGCCGCCAATGTGCAAAACTGGCTGGACGAAGGCGATCATGCGGTCGCGATAGTAGGCCGGGGTCTCTATTCCTTCAAGGGGTCGGGTTATGTGCGTGGCGGCATCTTTGACCGGATTGTACTCATTCAGGATGACGTATCGGTCCGCTTTCGCGATCGGATGCACAAACGTATAAACACCATCGCCGCCGAGGGTGCGCCGGTTTTTGTCGAAGCTGACCTGTTCAAAATTCCAGCTGACAGTGGCTTTGATCCCACCAAACCCTTCCGCATCCAGCTTTTGGTACAGCGCGAAGTTGGGGCGATTGAGAAAGTCTTTACCACCTTTGATCTGGGCTACCAATTGCCGTCACAGTACATTCGCGCCATCGCTCCCGCACAGGCTGCGGAAATTCCAGACAGTGTCGCCGCAGTAACATCACAGACTGAACTGGACGCGCAGCAGGCCCTATGGAAGCGGATCTGGTTGGGCAAGCAGGTCGAGATTTTTGTCCTCGGCGTCATGTTGGCCATCCTCACAGGCGTGTTCTTTTTTCAGACTTTTGCGGTCCGTAATGAGCGTGCTTTCTACTGGTTCCGCATCGGGTTTTTGACGGTAACGCTGGTTTATTTGGGTTGGATGTCCAATGCGCAGCTGTCGGTGGTGAACCTGATGGCCTTGTTCGGCTCGCTTGTTTCCGGCTTTAGCTGGCAGGCCTTCTTGCTGGACCCTCTCACGTTCATCTTGTGGTTCTCGGTTGCGGCGGCACTGTTGTTCTGGGGACGGGGTGCCTATTGCGGCTGGCTGTGTCCTTTCGGTGCGCTTCAGGAACTCCTCAACCAGGTCGCGCGCAAGCTGCGTATCCCCCAGTGGACCCTGCCATGGGGACTGCACGAACGGCTTTGGCCCCTGAAATACATGATCTTTCTTGGTCTGTTTGGTGTATCCCTCACCAGCATCGAACAAGCAGAACGGTTGGCCGAGGTTGAACCCTTCAAGACGGCGATCGTCCTGAATTTTGTACGCGCCTGGCCATTCGTTGCCTATGCCGCCGCGCTGCTGATCGCAGGGCTATTCGTCGAGCGGTTTTTCTGCCGCTACTTGTGCCCCTTGGGCGCGGCACTCGCCATTCCCGCAAGATTGCGAATGTTCGACTGGCTCAAGCGCTACAAGGAATGTGGCAGCCCGTGTCAGACCTGCGCCCACCAATGCCCCGTTCAGGCGATCCACCCAACCGGGGAGATTAACCCAAACGAGTGCATCGACTGTCTGCATTGTCAGGTGCTCTACCAATCAGAAACAACCTGTCCCGTTGTCATCAAGAAAATGAAACGACGGGCCAAAGACAGCGCCGGACCAGACGTTGAACGGTTTCTCGGCCATCCGAACCAAAAAATCAAAATCCCAACCACATGAAAGGATAAGACATGTCAGAGGAAAAGAAGCTACCAATCTCCCGCAGGGCCCTTCTGGGGGCTACGGCAGGCGGTGCGGCCCTTGCCGGAACTTGGGGTGGTCGTGCCATGTTGACCGGCGGCGCGGTGGCCGGCGCAACACTTGCCACAACCACCAGCGCACGGGCAGCCGCGGGTGCGGAAGTTGGCCCCGGCCAGCTTGATGAATTCTACGGCTTTTGGTCGTCGGGCCAGTGCGGCGAAATGCGCATTCTGGGCGTGCCGTCGATGCGTGAGCTGATGCGCGTGCCCGTTTTCAACACCTGCTCGGCAACAGGTTGGGGAATTTCGAATGAATCCAAGAAAATTCTAACCGAAGGGTTGTTGCCCAAGACGAAAGAATATCTTGCGGCCAACGGGCATGAATTCCCACCAAACGGCGATTTGCACCACCCGCATATGTCGTTCACCGAAGGCAAATATGACGGTCGTTATCTGTTTATGAACGACAAGGCGAACACGCGCGTCGCGCGGGTACGCGGAGACGTGATGAAATGTGACAAGATCATCGAGATCCCAAATGCCAAGGCGATCCATGGCCTGCGGCCACAAAAATGGCCGCGCACAAACTATGTCTTCTGCAACGGCGAAGACGAAGTGCCGATGGTCAATGACGGAAAAATACTTGATGAGCCAGAGAAGTATGTGAACTTCTACACCGCTATTAACGCTGACGAGATGACCGTCGCGTGGCAGGTGATGGTGACCGGAAACCTTGATAACACCGATTGTGACTATGAAGGCAAATACGCGTTTTCGACCTCGTATAACTCGGAGATGGGGATGACCCTCGCCGACATGACCGAGGCGGATATGGACCATGTCGTCGTGTTCAACATTGCCGAGATCGAAAAGGGCATCGAAGCTGGTGATTTCATTGAATTGAACGGCGTCAAGGTGTTGGACGGACGCAAGGGCACAACCAACAAATACACCCGCTATATCCCGATCCCGAACAACCCCCATGGCTGCAATATGGCCCCAGACAAGATCCACCTCTGCATCGCGGGCAAGCTGTCACCGACGGTTTCGGTCATCGACGTCCGTAAACTGGATGCAGTTTTCAATGACGGGGCAGAGCCTCGCAGCGTTGTTGTGGCGGAGCCGGAATTGGGTCTTGGGCCGCTTCATACCTGTTTTGATGGTAAAGGTGGCGCATACACGACACTGTTCCTCGATAGCCAAGTGGTCAAATGGGATATCGCTGACGCGATCAAGCTTTATAACGGCGAAGATGTCGATCCGATCCGGACCAAGAAGGACGTGCATTACCAGCCTGGGCACAACTCCACAGTGATGGGTGAAACCTTGGATGCGTCAGACAAATACTATCTGACGATGAACAAGTTTTCCAAGGACCGTTTCCTGAACGTGGGTCCACTCAAGCCGGAAAACGAGCAGTTGTTCGCGATTGACGGGGATGAAATGACGCTGATCCACGACGGTCCCACTTTTGCCGAGCCCCACGATTCCATCATCGTGGCTCCTTCCAAGCTGAATCCTCTTTCGGTCTGGGATCGCAACGACCCGATGTGGGCGGATACACGCAAGCAAGCCGAAGCGGATGGCGTTGACCTTGATGACTGGCAGGAAGAGATCATCCGGGATGGCAACAAAGTGCGCGTCTATATGTCCAGCAACGCACCGTCATTTTCGATCGAAAGCTTCACCGTACAGCAAGGTGATGAAGTCACGGTGATTGTGACAAACCTTGACGATATCGACGACCTGACCCACGGGTTTACAATGGGCAACCACGGGGTCGCGATGGAAATCGGGCCACAGGCAACATCGTCAGTCACGTTCAAGGCCACGCAACCCGGTGTGTACTGGTACTACTGTCAATGGTTCTGCCACGCGCTCCATATGGAGATGCGCGGCCGGATGTTTGTCGAGCCGAAAGCGAGTTAAGCCATGATACGTGCCCTGACCATTTTGCTGTCCATGCTGATCGCGCTGCCCCTTTGGGCGGACGAACGGCCCGTGGCTGCGGGTCAGGGCACGCTTGCCACCGCCATCGCCGGAGCAAATCCCGGCGATGTGCTTGTGCTTCAACCCGGTTTACACACAGGCCCAGTTGTCATCGACCGCCCACTCACCTTGACTGGCAGCCATGAGGCAGTCATCGACGGGCAGGGGAATGGCACCGTGGTCAGTATTGACGCCTCGAATGTGACCATTTCAAACCTCACCGTGACGGGGTCGGGCCTGAACAGTGAGGAAACGGACGCCGGAATAAAGATCCTCAGAAAAGCTGACCGCGCTGTTGTTGAAAACAACCGGGTGTTGGGCAACTTGCACGGCATCGACGTTCACGGAGGCCACGATGCACAAGTGCGCAATAATACAATCGAAGGCACACAGCAGCCACGGATGAATGACCGCGGCAACGGGATTTATGTCTGGAATTCACCCGGCACCCTGATCGAGGGGAACTCGGTCCGTTGGGGCCGTGACGGGATATTCTCAAATACATCGCGCAAGGGTATCTACCGAAACAACTTGTTCCGCGACCTGCGCTTTGCCGTGCATTACATGTACACTAATGATTCCGAGGTGTCGGGCAACGTGTCGATTGGAAATCACCTTGGCTATGCCATCATGTTCTCGAACAGAGTGGTTATCAAAGACAATCTAAGTCTTTCGGACCGCAGTCATGGTGTCATGCTGAACTTCGCCAATAACGCCGATGTGTCGGGCAATTTGGTGCGCGGCGGGGTGGATCGATGTACATTCATCTATAACGCCCACAAGAACTTGATTTATGGCAACCGCTTTGAGGGCTGCAATATCGGTATCCATTTTACGGCGGGGTCTGAGCGCAATGTGCTCACGGGAAATGCGTTCCTGGGCAATCGGACACAGGTAAAATATGTAGGCACCCGAGACATCGAATGGAGCTTTGAGGGCAGAGGCAACTACTGGTCAGATCATGCCAGTTTTGATCTGGGTGGTGATGGCATCGCCGACAGCCCGTTTCGGCCCAATGATCTGATGGATCATATCTTGTGGTCACAACCTGCCGCCGCGCTGCTGACAGGGGCGCCAGTGGTGCAATTGATCCGATGGGGGCAATCCAGCTTTCCCGCCACACTGCCGGGTGGTGTTATGGACAGCGCGCCGCTTATGAAAGCGCCAACTGTGGAAGTCCCGCAAAAATATCTCGCGATGGAGGCCAAAGTGGCCAATCGTTGGAAGGAAAGAGAACCAGATGAATTCGACATTAACGATCTCTCATCTCACTAAGGCGTTTGGTGGGGTTAAGGCCCTGACTGATGTGTCTTTGAATGTGGCTCCCGGTGAAAGGGTGGCGCTGCTTGGTCATAATGGCGCGGGCAAGTCGACACTGATGAAGATTATTCTGGGCTTAATCACGGTCGACAGCGGCGAAGTTTCAGTGTGCGGCTCAGCGGCTGGGGATGCCGCCGCACGCTCGAAGGTCGCGTATCTGCCGGAAAACGCCACCTTTCATTCCGCGCTGACCGGATTGGAACAAATCACTTATTATCTGCGCTTGCGCGGTGAGCCTGTTTCAGAGGCAATGGCGTTGCTCGACAAAGTCGGTCTGGGACATGCGGCCAAGCGGCGGATAGGTACCTATTCCAAGGGCATGCGTCAGCGGGTCGGATTGGCGCAAGCGCTGATCGGGCATCCAAGCCTCTTGGTTTTGGATGAGCCAACCAGCGGTTTGGATCCCGTTTCGCGTCGCGACTTTTATGAGCTTTTGGATGGGTTGGCCGCTGAGGGTGCCGCAATCTTGCTGTCCAGCCACGCCTTGACCGAGGTCGAGGCGCGCACCGATCGGCTGTTGATACTGTCGGGAGGCAGAATGGTTGCCGAAGGATCGCTACACGATCTGCGCCGTGAGGCCGCCTTGCCTGTTTCGATGCACATCACCGCAATCAATGGCTACGATACCGACATTCTTGCGGCCTTGCCCGATGCCATTCGAGTGGGGGGCAACCTTCATGTCAGCTGCGCTCAGGATAAAAAGCTCCAGACGCTGGCCCAGGTTGCTGCACTGAAAGGCAAGGTCGCTGACATCGACGTTATCCCACCTAGCCTTGAGGACATCTATAGCCATTTCAGCCGGAGGGACGGCCAATGATCGCACGGATTTTTGCCACCGCCATCTATGAGGCCCATATCGCGCGACGCAACCGTTGGGTGCTAATCGCGGTGGGTCTGATGGTGGTCTTCTCGCTGGTCTTGTCGGCTGTTGGGTCTGCCCCAAGTGGAGGACTTGGCGCGGATCGCCTCTCCATTACAGTGGCGTCGCTTACCTCGCTTTCGGTTTATCTGGTGCCTTTGGTGGCGTTACTGATGTCCTTTGACGCCGTTGCAGGTGAGGTCGAGCGCGGCACATTGCCTTTGCTGTTGACTTATCCAGTTGCACGTTGGGAAATTGTCGCAGGCAAGCTGGTTGCCCATACAGGCATTCTGGTGATTGCTTTGGTAGCAGGATACTGCGCGGCGGCATCGGTTGCGATCGCAAGTGATCCGACAGCTGTTGCGGGGACTGGTGCGTTGTGGCGTTTGACTTGGACTTCGACACTTCTCGGGGCCACCTTCTTGGGGATCGGTTATGCGCTGTCCTCGCTGTCTCGGCGCGCATCTGGTGCGGCAGGGCTGGCAATTGGGCTCTGGCTCGGGCTGGTAGTGCTCTATGATTTGGCCCTTTTGGCTGCAGTGGTAGCCGACGATGGAGGCACTTTCACGACGCAAGTATTTCCCGCAGCGTTGCTTGCCAATCCTGCGGACGCTTTCCGTCTGTTCAACCTGACTGCATCACAAGCCACTGTGGCGGCATCGGGCATTGGGGGCGCTGCGGCGTCTATTGGGCTGTGGCAATCGCTTTTTTCAATTCTGGTTTGGCCAATCGTCGCCCTTGGACTTGCCACGCTGGCCTTCAGAAAGGTGGAACCATGATCCGTTTATTGTGTATCCTCGCCCTGTTGACCGTGAGCGCATGCAAAGAAGAACTGGCGCAGGACACATCCCCTCTGCCGCTCACCGTCGACGCCGTCGGGCATTTCTGTCAGATGAATCTTTTTGAGCATGACGGCCCCAAAGCGCAAGCACACTTGGATGGACTGCCTCAGATGCCGCTGTTTTTCAGTCAAGTGCGTGACGTTGTGGCCTACATCCGGCTGCCCGAACAGACGCACGAGGTTCTCGCGATCTGGGTCAATGATATGGGCGCGCAAGGTGCCAGGTGGACCGATCCCGGCACCACAAACTGGATCGCCGCCGACAGCGCGCATTTTGTTGTGGGGAGCCGCGCCTTAGGCGGGATGGGCACCCCTGAAATTGTGCCCTTTGCCGATGTCACAAAGGCCAATTCATTTGCAGCGAAGAATGGCGGGCAGGTGTTGGGCCTAGCAGAGATACCTGACGCGGCGGTACTGGCTCCCGTTGTCATCGACGGCGACAGAGATGACGCAGATTTCGAACAACGCTTGCGCAAATTTGCGCGCACATCAGGAGATTGATTCCATGACAACCCGTCGTCGTTTTCTCACCATCAGTGCGGCTGCAATTGCGTTTCCGTATCAAAGTGTGGCCGCGCCTGTTTATACATGGCAGGGCATCGCTTTGGGTGCGCGTGCAACGTTGCGATTGGCGCACCCTGACGCCAAAGCAATCAGCGCAAGAGTTGCGGCTGAGATTTCACGGCTCGAAAATATCTTTAGCCTGTACCGCCCCAACAGCAGTCTGATGCAATTGAACCACGCAGGTCAGTTGGATTTTCCGCCGTTTGAACTGCTCGAATGTCTTTCAATTGCAGGGACGGTACATCGCGCCAGCGGGGGGCGATTTGATCCAACGATCCAGCCACTTTGGGCCTGCTACGCCGAAGCCTCCGCGCACGGGATGCTACCGGAGAAAGATGCCATCAGCCGAGCCTGTTCAAAAAACGGATGGAAGCGAGTGCGCATGGATTCATCCGCCATTGTGCTGGAGCCGGAAATGGCGCTCACCCTCAACGGGATCGCACAGGGCTATATCGCGGATCGTGTGGCCGAAATGTTGATGGATGAAGGCCTCACAAATGTTCTCATTGATACAGGCGAATTTCGCGCGCTTGGGACCCACCCAGACGGGCGTGCCTGGCCCGTCACCTTAGCCGCAGGCGGCGAAGTACCACTCGATACGCGCGCGCTTGCCACTTCTGCGCCGCTTGGCACAACCTTTGATGAACAGGCCCGGGTCGGGCATATTATTGAACCTAGGACAGGTCAGCCCGTGCAAAGCAATTGGCGAGAGATATCTGTGTCCGCTGCATCAGCTGCAGTGGCGGATGCGCTTTCGACCGCTGCATGTCTGCTCGAGACCAGAGACGAAATCGATACATTCGTTGCGCAGTTTCAGGACGCTCATGTAGAAGATGCAACTGCCGTTTGAATTTTGTGTCCTTAGGTGGACAAGCACCTTGCCTGCAAAGGCAGACGAGGTAACACCTTCTTGTGATCGGCTGCGGCCAAGCCTTCGACCTAGAATGCTGCGCACCTATCGCAAAGAAGAGCAGTCGGATGATTTCCTACCCGTTTGCGATCTGAACGTGCCCGGGCAACAGAACGATAAGCTGAACACCACCATCAGGCGCATCCGTGACTTAACGTGCCAATAGTGCAAGAAGTTGGCAACTGCCCCACACCTTGCTGTAATCGCGTAGAAATCGAGGCAATCAGAAATGCAACGAATTGGGATTCGTTCCCCCAGGAGCGGGCTTCGTCAATGACCGGTTTGGTGAAAACCACTGGAATACCGAATACAATATTCTGCACATGAAAGAAACTGCTGCGTCAGCAATAGCCGCACCTGCACAAGTCGGCTTCGTCCCGCATTTCGCCCGTTCCTGGACGACGCAGCGAAGTCCCGCTTTTGACCTCTACAACTGAAACTCAGATTTTCCCCAGTCTTCTTTTGGAACGCAGTTCCAACTTGCCTTGCGGCCTCCCCTGCTCGGCTTCGCGTGTCGCGGTGGAGAACGGCCCTTCGGTCCGTCGCGCATTCGGCCATGCGGCCTCCGCGCATGGACGGGCGGCACCGTTCAAGTGCAACGACGAAATGCTCGACGACAAGTTCGCGGCGACGGGGGTTGTCCTCTTCGGCGGCAATGGCGTCGCGCTGAACCTCGGGCAGAAGGCGGAAGCGAAAGGCCTGACGGTCATGCGGGTTGCTGACCCGGCTAAGAGGACTGCGCAGGATTGAAGAGAGGGGGTCGCGCTTGGCGCGGCCCTTTCGTCATGTCTCATGGTGCTGCGATCGGTTACGCGTAATCGGCAGTCTGCGGCGGCCAGCACCGGTATCCCTCTACCCGGTCCGTCAGAGTGCGGTCCA
>NZ_JBLWVF010000032.1:0-20144 GCF_048268605.1 Primorskyibacter flagellatus | reverse complement strand
ACCTTCGAACACCATACGGGCCCGCGGCATGTGCGAAGCCGCATCATGAGGCCGGATACATGTCAGCACCCGATGACACGCCAAAATCAGCTCTGAAGAATCCTCTTGCGCAAGGGGCGGTTATACATGTTGCACAAATCTCGACCGGGATTCACGTTGGGAGTCCAGTATGATAGCTGGAGGGCATGAGCAGTTGGGCCCCTACGAAGTACAAGACCAAGAACTGGCCTTCGTACAACACAGCGCTGAAGCAACGCGGATCGCTGTCGATCTGGTTTGATCCCGAGATGGTTTGGACGCCTCCGCCAAGCGGCAAGCGTGGTCGGCAACAGCAATTCAGTGACGCCGCAATTCAAACTTGCCTTACGCTGAAGGTCTTGTTTGGTATGCCGCTTCGGCAGACGACTGGGTTTGTCCAGAGCCTGTTGCAGTTGGTTGGACTGAACTGGGCTGTGCCGGACGTCAGCACCTTATGTCGCCGCCAGCGAACACTGAGCGTGAGATTGCCGCATCGCGGATCCAAGGGTCCGCTGAACCTCCTTATCGACAGCACCGGTATCAAAGCCGAAGGAGAAGGCGAATGGAATGCACGCAAGCACGATGGCTCCAAACGGCGCATCTGGCGCAAGATACACATTGGGATCGATGAGAAAACTCTGGAAGTTCGGGCCGTTGAGGTCACTGGCAGCAACATCGGTGACGCTCCCATGCTGCCCGAACTCTTGAACCAAATCCCATCCGATCAGGACATCGGCAGCGTCACCGCAGATGGGGCGTATGACACCCGTAAATGCCATGAGGCGATTGCCGCCAGAAATGCCCATGCGGTGATCCCGCCGCGCAAGAATGCCAAGCCTTGGAAACCCCCTATCGTGCATGCTGGCATGCACTGCCGGGCAATGGACGAGCGCCGGAGCTGTTGCCCGAAACGACGCGGTCAATGCACAACGATACCTGGGCCGGACACTTTGGCGAGCTGGAGTGGATACCACCGCCGAAGTCGCGTCGAAACGAAGATGCATTGTATAAAACTACTCGGCCAATCACTGATGGCGAGGGACTTCGAAAGGCAGGTCGCAGAGATCCACGTCCGTATCTCCGTCCTCAACAGCTACACTGCACTTGGCATACCCGTCACCGAGCCCGTAGCATAAATCCGTCCGGGGAAAGGGGAACCCTGGCTAACATCGGGTTTGTGCAACGAAGCCTGTTTGCAAAAGTATATCGAGAGCGTCGCCATTCGCGTCAATTGCGCGCCACAGCCAATGCTTCTTGCCACCGATCGGGACAACGACTTCGTCCAGATGCCATTTGTCGTTGGGGCGGGGGCGATCGCGCCGGATGCAATTCGCAACATGCCGACCAAATCGATTGACACACAACCGGATGGCTTCCCGGCTGACAATCACGCCCCGCTCAGCCAAAAGGTCCTCGACGTCAGCCGTGCTCAGCGCGAAACGGTGGTACGCCCAAACAGCGTAGGCAATGATTTCGCGAGGGTATCGGAAACCCTTGAGGCGATGCAAACTGGTCGGAGTTCTCATGCCGCCAAAATAGTCCGGTAATGTCGGCGGAACAAGTTGGCAATGCCATCCAACCCATTGCGGCGGCGGCTTGTGACAGCCTGACCGAGGTGCTTGGTGTTCCAGTAAATCATGGGGGTGGTGAGCAGGTTCAGCCCGGCCATCCTGAAATGTTGCCCTTCGGTTGTCCCGTCGCGAATTTCACCTTGGCGGCCAATACCCAGCGCATTCTTGAGGGCGTGATGGGCTTCGCCCTTGTTCAGGCCGATCTGGGCGCGACGTTGCATATCGGCTAGAGAGAGGTAACCCGTATCGAATTTGGTCAAACGGTAACCAATCTGCGGATGAGTGCATGATAATCACCGGCTCGGCCACCGTCTCTAGCGCCTGCACAGGCCACATCTTTGACCAACCCGTGTCAGCGGGATAGATTAATTGTGTCAGAATACCTGAAAACGCTCATGAGAGCGTAGGATCCTGCACTCTCCGGCATCAGACCCCACGTACGTGAACTTCCTGCCTGAGGAAGCCAAAGGCTTTGCGAAGCTAGACTTGATCGCCATATGCACATAGGTGCATTAAAAATAGATATATCGTTTATGAAGATTGTAAGATATTGAAAAACAATAGATATATACTATTAGTATATTGCACACTAGACCATTATTATCAGTATTTGTTTGACAAGCAGGGGTCTCCCCTGCAATCCTGCTTCTTGCTCGGCCGATTTGCAGTTGAGTGCGTTTAAACGGTGCAGAGGGGTGCGCTGGTATGGATCTGTCAAATAACTGACGTGATTGGAGATTATGGGAGGGTGGAATGCGGCGGACGACGTTCGTGCAAGCAATTGCAGTATTAGGGGGAGCGCAATGAGCAAGGCCTCGGATATTTCCGGCCAGACCGGCGGATCGGGTCGGATCACGCGGCTTCGATACCGGACCCGGATCGCGATGCGGGAGCCGACGACGCTGATCGGGCTCTTCATGGCGGCGCTGTTCACCTATCTGATCGTTGTGCCGATCATCTCGATCCTGCTCGACGCGGTACAGACGCAATTCGGCGACGCCCGCCGGACCGACACCGAAGTCGGAGAGTGGACGAGCTACTACCTGAACAGGACGTTTTTCTCGCCCATCGCCCGCGACATGTTCTGGGAGCCGCTGAGGAACACGCTGAGCGTTGCCTTGGGTGCCATAGCGGTGTCGCTTTTCGTTGGCGGCATCCTCGCATGGCTCATCAGCCGCACCGACATGTTCGCGCGGCGCTGGTTTGCAACGGCCCTGATCGTTCCCTACATGCTTCCGGCCTGGACCTTCGCGCTGGCCTGGACAACCCTGTTCAAGAATCGCACGGTCGGTGGCCAGCAGGGATGGTTCGAGGCCATGGGTTTCACGCCGCCGGACTGGCTGGCCTACGGGCAGGTGCCGATCACCATCATTCTGGCGCTGCACTACACACCGTTCATCATCCTGTTGTTCGGGAGTGCGCTGCGTCGCTTCGACAGCCAGCTGGAAGACAGCGCGCAGATGCTGGGTGCCAGCCGCAGCCGCATTGCCTGGTCAATCATACTGCCCTTGATGAAGCCCGCACTGATTTCGGCCATCGTGCTGATCTTTGCCAAGTGCCTGGGCGAATTCGGGGTTGCCTATGTGCTCGGCCTGCCGGTGAAGTTCGACGTGCTTGCCACCTCGCTCTATCGCAATCTCGGGTCGCGACAGACCGGCGTGGCCGGTGTGCTTGCCGCCTCGATCATGATCCTCGGGATCATGACCCTGCTGATCGACGCCTACTTGGTGCGCGAGGCGCGCAAGTTCGTCACCGTCGGCTCCAAGGGTTCGATGAACCGCCTGACACAGCTGCGCAAATTGCGGCTCCCGGCGGCCGGTTTTGCGGCGCTCATCTTTTCTATCAGCGTGGGTCTGCCGGTCTTGACCCTGGCGCTGTCGACAGTGATGCATGTTCCTGCGCGCTTCACTTGGGAAAATTTCACGCTGGATTACTGGCTTGGCACCGGGTTGGACACGGTCGCGTTGCAGCAGGGCATCCTGTTGACGCCCGAGTTGTGGAGCGCGGCGTGGAACACCTTGTGGATCGTCGGGTCGGCCTCTGTGGTGTCGGGCTTGCTCGGGCTGCTGGTGGGCTATGCGGTGGTGCGCACTCCGTTGCGTCCCTTGGCCACCTTTCTACGCCAGGTCACGTTTTTCCCCTACCTCGTTCCGGGGATCGCTTTTGCGGCCGCTTACCTGTCGCTCTTTGCGGTCCAGCGCGGACCTGTTCCGGCGCTTTACGGGACCATGGCGATCCTGATCCTTGCGCTCATTGCAGACCAGATGCCCTATGCCTCCCGGGCCGGTATCTCGGCGATGATGCAACTGGGCAAGGAACCTGAAGAGGCGGCACAGGTCGCAGGCTCCGGCTGGTTCCACCGCATGACCCGCATCGTGGTGCCGATCCAGAAAGGATCGCTGGTGACGGGCGTGTTGCTGCCGTTCATCTCGGGGATCAAGGGCCTGAGCCTCTTTGTGGTGCTGGCGGTGCCCTCCACCGACGTGCTGACAACCTATTCGCTGCGGCTCGTCGACTACAACTACACACAGGCCGCCAACGCGGTGGTCCTGATCATCGCGGCGCTGGCCTACTTCGGCACGGTCGCAGCACAGAAACTTACCAAAACAAACCTTGCCGAAGGCCTGGGAGGATAAGTCATGCCGGGAATAACGCTTAAAAACGTCAAGAAAAGCTACGGCGCATACGAGGCCATTCACCATCTGGACCTGGAGGTCGCTGACGGAGAGTTTCTGTGCCTGCTCGGTCCCTCGGGCTGCGGCAAGACCACGACGCTGCGGATGATTGCCGGGCTGGAAAACCTTTCGAGCGGCGAGTTGGCGGTGGGCGAGCGTGTCGTCGACTGCCCCGAGACCGCGAGCTTTATCGCGCCGGAAAAGCGCGGCATGGGACTGGTGTTTCAAAGCTATGCGCTCTGGCCGCATCTGACCATCGAGCAGAATGTTGAGTTCGGGCTGAAACTGCGCAAGGTCGCCAAGGTGGAGCGGCAAAAGTGCACGACAGACGTGATGCAGTCGCTGGGGATCGAGCAATACCGCGCGCGCTATCCGTCGCAATTGTCCGGCGGCCAGCAGCAGCGCGTGGCACTGGCGCGGATGTTGGCGGTGAACCCCGATGTGCTTCTGCTAGACGAGCCGCTGTCCAACCTCGATGCCCGCCTGCGGCTTGAGATGCGGGCCGAGCTGAAGCGGATCCACGACAAGTTCTCGACCACCATCGTCTTTGTCACCCATGACCAGTGGGAGGCGATGACCCTTGCCGACACGATCGCGGTGATGAACGAGGGGACGTTGCAGCAGTTGGGCACGCCCGACGATATCTACGAACGGCCCGCCAACAGGTTTGTCGCCGAGTTCGTCGGCAGCCCGCCGATCAACATCCTTGAATTTGGCGGGACGGGTGAACTGGTCCAGGAGGCGATGCGCTTTCTCGCCAAGCAACATCCCGAGATTTTCGACATCGGTTCCGTCGGTATCCGGCCCGAGGCGATCTCGCTTGTCTCCGGCAAGGAGGCGCTTGCCACAGGCGATTTCGGCGCACCGGCATGTGTTGCGGCGATCCTGCCCACCGGAGGAAGCTGGATCATCGAGCTCGAAACCGGGGGGACCACGATCTTCATGAATACCCATGTCGCGCCCAGCGTGCGCGAGGGCGACCGGATGTGGTTCCGGGTAGAGGCCCATGCGCTGAATGTCTTTGACACCCAGGGCGACCGAATTCGAGCAGCGGACGACGCATTTTCGGTGGCGGCCGCGTGACACAACGTTTTTCAGGGAGGAGAAACACTTGACCATAAAACAAAAATCAACCACCGCGCTGCCCTTGGCCGTGCTGGCCCTCGGGATCGCACTTGGCGGCGCAACGCAGGCACAGGACGCAGAGTTCGACCTCGACGCGCTGGTGGAGGCGGCCAAGGCAGAGCCGCCGATCACTGTCTATGCCGTGACCGGCAAGATCGTTCGGACCGCCGAGGCGTTCACGAAGCTCCACGGTGTTGAGGCGACCGGTAAAAAGGTGAACGAGGCCGACCAGATCGACCTCATGATCCGCGAATTTCGGGCCGGAAACATCGTGGGCGATCTTGGCGTGGCGGGCGATGTCGGCTCTATCATGGGTCAACTGATCCCCGAGGGGATCGCCGAAAGCTGGCTGCCGCCCGACCTGGCATCCGGCATCGCAGAAGGACAACAGGATCCGTTGGTCGTGGTCTCGGACCCGCATGTCTGGGCCTATTCGACCGAGGCCTATGACAGCTGTCCGGTCTCCAACGTCTGGGCGCTGACCGAGCCCGAATGGAATGCCAAGGTGGCCATGCTCGACCCGCTGGTAAAGCCCAATTACGCCGACTGGTTCAACCAGCTTGAAACCCATCACGACGATGCGATGGCCAAAGCCTATGAGGCGCATTTCGGCACACCGATCGACCGGTCTGAGCAAAGCGCGACACAACAATGGGTGCGTCTCTATGCCGCCAATGCACCGCTGTTGGGTGACAGCACGTCGGTGGCCGAAGCGGTGGGTGCCGTCGGCCAGGAGGCACCGTTCTTTGGCATCATGTCGACCGCCAAGTTCCGTTCCAACACCAGCGGCGAGACCGCGCTTGGCATCTGCGCCGGGATGGCACCCTTTGCCGGCTGGCTGTATCCGGGTCTAGCGATGATGGCGTCCGGCACCGAAAGCCCGAACGCGGTGAAGCTTTTCGTGCACTACCTGCTGTCCGAAGAGGGCATCGCACCGATGTCGGTCGATGGCAAGGTTTCGTCCAACAGCGCCGTGCCCGCCAACGCGGAAGAGGTTTCCGGGGTCGCGGACTACATGGACGAGTTGATGGTCTATGACACCACGACAGCCGCCGAGGACTTTGACAAACGGCAGGACTGGCAGGATTTCTGGCGCATTCACTACAGCCGATGACACCTCACCCTGCCCGCCAAAGAAGCGGGCAGGGTGCATGTATCAACTGGAGGAGAAAAGAGACATGAAACGGATCGTAACCACAACGGCCAGCGCGATGGCCCTCGGAATGATTGCCCTGGGGGCGCACGCCGAGGAATTCAGCCTTGACGCTTTGATCGAGGCGGCCAGGGGCGAACCGCAACTGGCGGTATTCGACAGCACCGGCAAGATCGTGACGATGGCAGAGGATTTCGCCGCGAAATACGATCTGGATGCCGTCGGCCAGAAGGTGAAGGCCCATGCCCAGCTCGAGATGATGGCGCGCGAGGCGATGGCTGGCAATGTGCAGGGCGACGTGTCGATCATTTCAGACGCACCGGCCGCGATTGCGCAGTTGCTGCCGAATGAATTCGGCGTCAGCTGGGTGCCGCCGGACCTCGCAGACGTGATCGAAGAGCGCTACCAGGATCCGCTGGTGGTTGTCACCATGGCCAATGTCTGGACCTACAACACCGAGCTTTATGACACCTGCCCGGTGTCGAACGTTTGGGAACTGACCCAGGACGCGTGGCGCGGCAAGGTGGCGATGCAGGACCCGCTGAACAAGTCGGTCTACACCGATTGGTTCAACCAGATCGAGTCGCACGGCGACGACGAACTGGCCGCCGCCTACGAGGATTTCTTCGAAGAGCCGCTCGACCGGTCCGAACAATCGGCCGCCAAGCAATGGATCGCCATGCTGGCGGCAAACGCGCCGCTTCTGGGCAGTTCGGACAGCAACGCGGCAGAGGCCGTCGGCGCGCCGGGACAGAAAGAAGGCTTCATGGGGCTGATGAGCTCTGCCAAGTACCGCGAAAACGCCGCTTCGGATTTTAAGCTTGGCCTGTGTGACGGTATCAAGCCGTCGCTGGGCTTTACCAATGCCGGTGTCGGCTTGATCGCGTCCGGGACGGACAGTCCGAACGCCGCGAAGCTGTTCATCCACTACGTGATGACGGCCGAGGGCATCGCACCCCAGGCCGATGACGGCAAGATGTCGTCCAATACCGAGGTGGGTCTGCCCGATGGCGAACCTTCGGGGATCGGCGCGGCCTGGGATCAGCTGCTGACCTATGACCTGTCCACGGCGGTCGAGGACTTCGACACGCGTCAGGACTGGCAGGATTTCTGGCGTCTGACCTACGAACGCTGACCAATCGCGCCGGGCGGATCCTCCGCCCGGCGACCATCAGGGGAGGAGACTCGAAATGAAGAATGTCAACAAGCCCGCCATGCGCAGCGCCGCCCTGGCGCTCGGTGCCGCACTGGTTGTGCCGATGCTTGCCCAGGCGGAAGAGGCCGGCCTCGACGCGCTGATCGAGGCAGCCAAGGCGGAACCGCAACTGACCGTCTATGACAGCACCGGCAAGATCGTGACGGTCGTCGAGAACTTTGCGGAGAAGTATGGGCTCGACGCAATCGGCCAGAAGGTCAGTGCGACGGCGCAGCTCGAAATGGTGATCCGGGAATCGCAGGCCGACAACGTCAAGGGCGACGTGCTGATGATCACCGACGCCCCGGCGGCGCTGGCGCAGTTGATCCCGCAGGGGTTCGTTCACAGCTACCTGCCGCCCGACATGGCCGACGTCATCCCGACCATCTACCAGGACCCGATGACCGCGACGACGAATGCCAACGTCTTTGCCTACAATACCGAGGTCCATGATAGTTGTCCGGTCTCCAATATCTGGGAGCTGACCGACGAGGAGTGGACTCGGAAGTTCGCCATGATCGATCCGCTGACCAAGGCAAGCTACACTGACTGGTTCAGCCAGATGGAAAGCCACCACGACGACGCGGTCCGTGACGCCTATGAAGCGCATTACGGCAAACCGTTGGTCACGGAGTTCGACAGCGCCACCAAGCGCTGGGTCGCCGACCTTGGCGCAAACGCGCCGTTGGTGACCGATGGCGACGACAATACCTCTGCTGCGGTCGGCGCGCCGGGGCAGGAGACCCCGTTCTTCGGGCTGATGTCCTCGGCCAAGTTCCGTGACGTTGAGGCCAAGGGCCACAAGATGGCGATCTGCGACACGTTGGAGCCCTGGGTCGGCTGGACCTATTCCAAGCTGGCGCTAATAGCCTCGGGCACCGACAGCCCGAACGCGGCCAAGCTGTTTGTGCATTTCATCCTGACCGAGGAAGGCATCGGCCCGCAGATGGTGGACGGCAAGGTGCCGACGAATTCGACGATATCGATGCCCGCGAACGAGCCGTCGGGGATCATCGATCTTTGGGACAACCTGCTGGCCTACGATTCCGCAACCGGGCTGGCAGACTGGGACTCCCGCCAGGATTGGCAGGATTTCTGGCGCATCCACTACAGCCGCTGACCTCCCTCGCGGCATCGCTCCGGGGCCAAGCAGGGCCCCGGGACACATAGGAAACGAAGGATTGCTAGACATGACCGGCACCAACAAGTCTGCCATACCTGCGGCCGCGCGCTTGCGCGAGGTCGCCGAAACCGTGGCACGGGCGGCGGGGGATTTGCTGCCCGGGGTATTCCGCGCCGAGATGCACGTGGACTACAAGGCCGACCTGCACGACCCGGTGACCGTGCACGACCAGCGGACCGAGACCTTGATCCGCGAGCATCTTCTGACCGAGGTTCCCGGCTCTGCCATCATTGGCGAAGAGGGGGGAGAAATCGGTGAAGGCCCGGTGAAGTGGTTCGTGGACCCCATCGACGGCACCTCGAACTTTGCCGCGGGTCTCGCCTTCTGGTGCGTCTCCATCGGAGCCGTGGTCGATGGTCGGATTACCGCCGGGGCTGTCTATGACCCGATGGCCAAGACCATGTTCTCTGCGGATACGAGCGGCGCCTGGCTGAACGGCGCGCCGCTGCACTGCCCCGCGGGACGCGAAGAGGCGCGCGCGACGCTGATTACCGGCTATCCGGTGCAACGCGATTTCCGGCTCGAAGGCCGGGACTCCGCGCTGGCCGGGCTGGGGGATCTGGTCTCGGCCTTCTCGACCTTGCGCCGCCCCGGCAGCGCCGCGCTCAGCCTTTGTCACGTGGCGGCCGGTTGGGCCGATGCCGCCGCCGGCTTTGGCGTCAACGCCTGGGACGTCACGGCGGCGATCCTGATACTCGAGCGGGCCGGTGGCAGCTATCATCCCCTGACGCTGGGCAAGCAGCCGGACGGGACTCCGGCGCATCATTGCCCGGGTTACGTGGCCCAGGGCCCGGGCGCGCGCTATCCGACCCTGCACCGCATCGCCGAAGCCGTGGATGCCCGTCGCCGGGCCGGGGCCATGGCACCCGCCTGACAACGAACCGCATTCTTGCCGACACCCAAAGACCCGCGCCCGCGCGCTTTTTCTCGAACGGAGCCTTTACTGCATGGACCAAGCAGCCAAACCCGCGGACAAGCATATTGTCGAACGTGCCAACCTGTGCCTTTCCCTGATTCAGAGTGCCGGACGGATCGCCCTTGACGGCTTCCGTCGCCGCGACACCGACGAAATCGCGATGAAGGGATCGCAGGATTTTCTGACCGAGACCGACGCCGCTGTCGAAGAACACCTGCGCGCCGGGATCGCCGCCGCCTTGCCCGGGGACGAATTTCTCGGCGAGGAGACCGGGGGCTCGGTGACGGGCCGTTCGGTATGGGTGGTCGATCCGATCGACGGGACCGCCAATTTCGCCCGGAGGATACCGCATTTCTGCATCTCGGTTGCCTATGTGCGCGACGGCATCACGGAAATCGGTGCGGTCTTCTCGCCTGCGACGGATGAGCTCTGGTTCGCCCGGCGCGGCATGGGCGCATCCTGCAACGGGCAGCCCATCCACGTGGCCGGAACCCGCACCTTTGCCGCCGCCTGTCTGGAGCTTGGCTGGAACAATCGACGCCCGCAGCAGGAATACCTTTCGGTTCTGAACCGGCTGCTGGATCATGGTGCCAACGTGCGCCGGGGTGCGTCGGGCGCGCTGGGGCTGGTATATGTCGCAGATGGCCGCTCTGACGGATATGCCGAACTTCACATGAACGCCTGGGATTGCCTGGCCGGTCTGCTGCTGGTCGAAGAGGCCGGTGGCCGTGTCAGTGATCTGCCCGAGGACGGGTTGAGCAACGGTGGCGCGGTGCTGGCCGTCGTGCCCGCGTTGGCACCCGAAATCAGCGCGTCGACGGGTATTCCGCTGGCGTCGCACTCGAATTCAACTGACCGTGCAAGGATGATCGCATGAACCAGACCTCTCCGCAAAGCAACGTGCCCCACTACGACCGCCCCGAGATCAGCCTGATCGAGGAGCGACTCGAGCCCTATGGTGTCGCGGTTTATGTCGGCGGTCGTGAAGGCATGTCGAACCTGCCGCTCTTGCGCGAGCGGGGGATCAGCACTGTCATCAATTGCGCGGTCAATCTTGACGTGAACCTTGTCGATGCGCCGGACCCATCCGTCGGAGAGGGCCACCTGACCTATGGGCACGGGGCCTTTCGCTATTACAAACTTGGCCTCGTGGATGGCGCGGGAAACGCCGAGACGATGATGCTGGCGGGGTATTATCAGCTTGTTGGCGCGCTGTCGCAGATCCTACCGGAACGCTCCTCTTATCCGCTGCGCGAACGCGGCAACGTCTTGGTGAACTGTCGCGGCGGGCGCAGCAGGTCGGTTGCGTTGGTGGCGCTGCTTTTGCACAAGCAGATGCCGGACCGCTATCCGACGATGGACGCCGCGCTGGAGCATGTCCGCATCCGGCGCCAGCTGCGCCATGACGAATGGTTCGAGGCACCCAAGCCGATGCTGATCGAAGCGGCCTGCACGGCCTCTGACTGGATTGACCGGATCGGCCACCGCGACCCCGAACAGGCGGATACCGGCCAGACGAAATGATCCGTATCGCCGTCCTGTCCGATCCACATCTGCACGACGTCCGTTTCGGTGAGCCTGCAGGTGTGCCGGCTTTCGTGCGCTCATTGGCCGACAGCCTGCATTCGACCCGCGTCTTCAACGAAAGCGAGGCCGCGGTTCGCGCCGCGCTTGACGCGGTTGCGGCAGAGGGGATACGCCTGTGCATGATCGTGGGCGATCTGACGGATGACGGGCAACCGGCGAACTGGCAAGCGGTGTCCGACCTTCTGGCCGATTACACCCGGTGCCACGGCATCCGCTTTTTCGCAACCCCCGGCAATCACGACCAGTGGTCGATGACCGGCAAGCCACTGGCGAAAAACATGGTGGATGCCGACGGCGGCGTCCGGGCGTGTGCGGGGCGGGACTTTCCGCATTGCGAGGGCGCAGATATCTGCCCGGGTATGCGCATGGTCGGATATCACGACATGATGGCCTGTGCTGGCGAGCTTGGCTATCACCCGCAGCGCGCCGACCTCCACTGGGAAACCCCTTTTGGCACGGCACCCGATCCGGCCCGCCGCGCGTCCGCCTGCGATCTTTCCTATCTCGTGGAGCCGGTCGAGGGTCTGTGGCTGTTGTCCATCGACGCCAATGTCTACCTGCCCGACGGGCAGGGCGGGTACAGCGATTGCAGCAAGGAAGGCTGGAACGCCGTCCTGCGGCACAAGTCCTACCTGCTGGACTGGATGCGCGACGTGGCAGGGCGGGCAGGGGCCGCGAACAAGCGGCTGGTGGCCTTCTCTCACTACCCGGTTGTCGACGTCTTCCACGGGTGCACGACGGAACTGGCAAGACTGCCCGGCTCGCGCGCGGGCGCGCGCAGGATGCCGGAACCCGAGGTGACACGGGCCATCGCGGCCACCGGTCTGCAATCGCATTTCAGCGGCCACTGGCACGTGGACTCCACGGCCCAGGCGGAGCAAGGCGGGTTGGTCAATGTCTCGGTTCCCTCGACCGTGTCCTATCCCGCAGGCTGGAAATGCCTTGAACTTTCCGCCGAGGGTGCGAGTATTGGCGATCGGCCCTTGGACGCGGTGCCGGATTTCGATGCCTGGTTCAGCCGCTACCGCGCCGAGGCTGCCCGGACGAGGCACGGGAGTTCGGTAATGGATGCGGCGGATTATCGGCAGTTTCTCGACCGGCAGTTCCGTACCGTCGTGCTGAAACGGCGTCTGTCCGAAGACTGGCCGCTCGGGATGCGGACGATGGTGGAGAACGACAGCCTGGCCGATATGGTCTCGCGGTTGGGACCTGTCGAGATGGGCCTGCCAGATATTCCCGCCGCCGATGTCTTCGTTGACTGGTACAGGTTGCGCGAGGCCGGGGGCGGTGCCGTGGCCGACGTGAGCCCGGAGCGGCATGCGCTTTATACAGAGCTGATGCGGACCTATGGCCACCGGGACTTTGCGCCGGGATCGGACGAGGCAGTTGTTGTCGTCTTCTTGCGCACGCTCGGGCTGCTGCTGGGCGGCGCTGACAACAAACGGGCGGCTCTTGATCGACTCCGGGCGGTTGCTGTTCCGTGCTAGCCCATCCGAACAGTCTTGCGCCAGACCGGGAGAACCTCGAACGCGGAGTCGCTGCCGCTGGAATCCGAGGTCAGGATCTCGGCGATGCGTTCGACCATTTCATCCATGGGTTGGCGAAAGGTCGTCAGCTCATAGGCCGACCAGCGCGCCTGCGGCACGTCGTCAAAGCCGATGACACAGAGATCGCCGGGGATATCGATGCCAAAGATGTTGCGCGCGGCATCCATGAAGCCGAAGGCCAGAAGGTCGGTGACGCAGAACACCCCGTCAGGCGGGTTGGACCGCCCCAGAAGCACCCGCGCGGATTCGAGCCCGGTGTCGTAGCTTGTCGGGCCGATCCGTGTGACGTCGATCTCGATCCCGAGCTCGGCGGCCGCCTCGGAGAAGGCCTCTTCGCGCGAGGTGATCGACGTGGTCCGTGCCTGCGACGAAACACAGACCAGCCGCGTACAACCCGCCCGGCGCAGCAAGGCCAGCGCTTCGCGGCAGGCGACGGTATTGTCGATGCGTATGCGCTCGACCCCCTCGGCATCATCATCACGGTTGACCAGCACTACGCGCTGGCCGTTCGACAGACAGCTTTGCACCAGTTTCGCGGGCGGTGCCCCGCTCAGCACGACAGAAGCCTCCGCCCGGTAGTGCAGGCTTTGCCGCAGGGCCTGGCTGACGCTGTCCTCATCGCCGCCGGTATTGATGATCATGGCCACTTTGCCGTGCAGCTGAAGCTGCCGGGTGACCTTGTCGATCATCGCGCTGTGGTAGGGCTGGCCGACATCTGCCGCGATCAGACACACGATCTTGGAGGGCTCGCCCACCAGTCCCCGCGCCAGCATGTTGGCATGATATCCGAGTTCTTCGGCGGCTTTCAGGACCTTTCGCCGCGTCGCAGGCGCCACGCTGCCGGCACCGGAAAAGGTGCGCGATACCGCCGAGCGGGACACGCCGGCGCGTTCCGCTACCTCGTTGGCGCTGACATAAGAGGCTCTGTCGCCGCGGCGCGTGGTCGGTCCGGTCATGCACTGCCTTTGCAAATGGTTGTAACTATGTTCACTCGGCAACTTAGTGTCTGCCCCTGCAGGCCTCAAGCGAAAGCTGACGACGGTCCGAATCGGTGCCCATTCGGCTGGGGGGCGGCATGACTTCGGCCCTTCAGCTTATCGAACTGCTGGGTGCCGGTGCGCTGGTGCTTTGGGCCTTGCGCATAGTGAAATCAGGCGTGCTTTCGGGTTTTGGCGCATCGCTGCGCCAGGGGATTGCGAAGGGTACCGGCAACCGCGTTGTCGCCGCGATATCGGGCCTGTTCGCCACCATTCTGGTGCAATCCTCGACTGCGACGGCAGTGATCGCGGCTTCGTTCGTCTATCGCAATATCGTCGCGCCACGCATGGCACAGGCGGTTCTTCTGGGGGCCAACCTGGGCACCGCACTGACAGCTGCAATACTGGTAAACGATCTGCATTGGCTGTCGCCGGTGCTTGTCTTGTCCGGCGTCGTGACCCATTCGCGCAGCCGGTTGGCGCGGGGTCGCGGCATCGGCGAGGCATTGATCGGGCTGGGGCTGATGCTCTTTGCGCTGGATCTGCTTGGCACCGCCACCGAACCGTTGCAAGCGGCCGAGGTCACCGCGGCCATTCTCTCGGCGCTGGATCAGGGACCGATCTTTGGCCTGCTTCTGGCCGCAATACTTGCCTTCGCCTCGTCATCCAGCCTGGCGGTCGTGCTTTTCATCGCCATGCTTGCCGAGGCCGGAACGATTACCCCGTCACTGGTGGTGGCGTTGGTGGCCGGTGCCAACCTGGGCGGCGCTGTGCTGCCCTGCCTTGCCGTGGCCTCTGAAGGACCCGAGGCAAGACGGCTCGTCAACGGGAACCTCACCGTAAGGGGAACCGGCGCGTTGGTCGCGCTGGTCACGGCTAGCTTCACCGGGCCGTTGCTGGCGGACCTTCTGCCTTCGGTGGGGTGTATCGCCATCGTTGCGCACCTGGGCTTCAATGCCATCCTGTTGCTGCTTTTCCTGCCTCTGCTGGGTCCGTTCGAGCGCATCACGAGGCAGATCTGGCCTGACCCTGATGCCGAGCAGGGCGCGCCGTCCTATCTTGACGACGCGGCGCTCGACACGCCCGCACTGGCGCTTGGCGGCGCTGTGCGCGAGGTCTTGCGGATCGGCGACAATGTCGCCCTGATGATGGAGCTCAACCTGCGATCCCTGCTGGTCGACGATCCGGAGGCCAGCCGCGAAATCGCCAGGCTCGACGATCGTGTCGACGCCGCGCTGTCCGAGGTGAAGATGTATTTCCTTCGGCTGGGTCGCAAGGAACTGCCGGAGAGCGCCAGTGCGCGCATGCGCGAAGTCCTGTCCTACGCGATCAACCTTGAACACGTGGGTGACATCATTGACCGTGATCTGTCAGAGATGGCGCGCAAGAAAGCAGAGCGGCAGGTGAAATTCTCTGCGGCGGGCGAGGAAGAGATAGGTGAGCTCTATCGCAAGACCCTGCTGAACCTCGAACTGGCGCAATCCGTCTTCCACAGCCGCGATATCGCTCTCGCGCGGCGGCTGACGGCCGAGAAGGTCCATGTGCGTCAGATCGAGGAGCGGTCACAGAAGCGCCATATCGCGCGACTGCAGGCGGGACAGCCCGAAACGCTTGGATCCACGACCCTGCATCTTGATATTCTGCGTGACCTGAAACGCATCAACGCGCATATCGCGGCGGTGTCATACCCGATCCTTTCGGAGGCCGGAGAATTGTCGGCCAGCCGCGTGCTTTCGCTGCAGGACGTCAACTGACGGATCGAAAAACGGGTCCGATATGCGATGAGTTCCTTGACGAGCCCTGGGAAGCCGCGATCTATGCCGTACTGCACCAGAACCCCGGTGACGCAGGCGAGGCGCTGTCGCTTAGCACTAAAATGTAATAATGCAGTCGTTCTGACGCACTTTAGCATTTTAATCTGGGAATCTTTGGAGACTGACTTGATATCAGCTGCAATTGTCGCGGCGGTCCGCACTCGAACGTCGGAGAGACGAGATGGTCGGTTGCCACGACGAGGCGGGTCCCGTTTTCTCCAAGCAGGTGACACCGCGAGATCGTCGATCTCGTATCCGGCTTGGGTTTGTGAAGCGAGGTCCGCGTAATCCTGGATCGACGTGTCCAGTTCAGCAAGAATCCCGCGATAGTCGATCAAGTACCCGAATTGTTTGGCCTCATGCAGACGGTTCACTCGCGCGATAGCCTGAAGCAGGTTATGACCCTTGAGGTGTTTGTCGATATAAAGGACGGCGTTTCGGGGTTCGTCAAAGCCGGTCAGCAGCTTGTCCACGACGATCAGGATATCCGGTGCGCCATCGGTGCCAAACCGTTCGATGACATCAGTTTCATAGACGTCCGCATCATTGCCAACATTCATTTTCCACCAGGTCTGCACCTCAGGTGTCTTTGCATCATCTGTATCATCATGACCTTCACGGGTGTCGGGGGCCGAGATCACAACCGCGCTGGTCACGAGGCCAGTTTCATCGAGTGCTTTCTTGTACCGGATCGCAGACAGCTTACTGTCAGTCGCCAATTGCGCCTTCAAGCCGAGCTTCAGCTTGGTAAAGTTCTCGGTGAAATGGATCGCGATGTCGTAGGCGATCAGGTCGATACGATTGGCCGCTCCATATATCTGACCACGGCTGGAATACTTCTGCTTCAGATCGGACTTCTGGCTGTCCGATAACCCGGTTGTGATCTTGTCGAACCAAGAATCGATAGCAGCATCATTGATATCAACAACGGGCCGACGTTCCTCATAAACCAATGGGGTGACCGCTCCGTCCTCGACGGCATCCTGCATGGTATAAGCGTGAAGGATCGGGCCGAACTTGTTACGGGTTTTGTCTTCTTTCAGCAGCGGCGTTCCCGTGAAGGCGATGAAGGCTGCGTTGGGCAGTGCCAGCCGCATCCGCTCATGGTTCTCGCCGCCCTGGCTGCGATGCCCCTCATCGACCAGAACGATGATTTTGTCAGAGGTGTTCTTGCACTCCGGCAGCTTGGTCGCTGAGTTGAACTTCTGAAGCAGCGTGAAGATGATCCGTTCTGACCCAGAACCAATACGTTTGGCCAGATCGCGACCGGACTGCACCTTGGAGGTCTCACCCTCCTTCTTGGTCGCCACCGCAGACCCGAAGGCCCCACCCGTCATGAACGTTGCCGCAAGCTGTTTCTCAAGGTCCACACGATCTGTGACAATGATGATGCGACATCCGGCGAGCTCTGCGTCCAACAGCAGCGCCTTTGTCAGGAACACCATCAGGTTCGACTTGCCCGAACCTGTGGTGTGCCAGATAACGCCGCCCTCACGGCTGCCATCGGGCTTCTGGTGGGATACCTGGGTCAGGATGGCCTTGGCCCCCTGTACCTGCTGATACCGCGCCGCGATCTTGCCCAGTTTCCGGTCGAAGAAAATGAACCGTCTGGTGAAATCCAGCAGGCGGTCAGGCCGCAGTAGGCTGATGATCAGCCTGTCCTGCTCTGTGGGCCACACGGGTCCGCTGTGGAGACTGTCAAAGTCGTCGCGCATCCACTTGGGCTTGTCGGCGAACAGCGCCTCTCTCTGAGCCTCTGACAGGGGCGTGGACTTCACGGCCTGCATCTGACCTTCCGTGATCTCTTCCTCGGTCCATGCTCCCCAGAACTTCTTATCCGTGCCCGTGGTGCCATAGCGCCCATTATTGCCAGAGATCGACAGCAGCAGTTGCGAATAGGCATAGAGGTCCTGAATGCCGTCGGTTTTTTGGTTTCTCAGGTGCTGGCTGATGCCTTCATCCACCATCGCTTTGTCCTTGGTCGATGACACGGGCCGCTTCGCCTCGATCACCACCAGGGGGATGCCGTTCACATAACAAACCACATCGGGCCGAAACCGCCCCATGCCAGCAGGCCGCTCAACGCTGAGTTCTTCGGTGACCTGAAGGATATTGGCGGCGGGGTCCGCCCAGTCGATCAATGGCACAGTGACGGAAGTGCGCTGGCCATCCACGAACTCGGTGACCGTGATGCCCAACGTCAGGTGCTTGTAGATCGCCTCATTTGCAGGGATCAGCCCTTCGTTCAGGCCCGTGGCGCTGATCTCGCGCACCACCTGATCAATGCCACCAGCAGAGAGCGGATAGGTCTGGCCCTTGAAGTCGAACCGATGCCCCTTGAGCCGTTCCCGCAAGATAGGCTCCAGCAACACACCGCGTTCCGACCCTCGCAAGGCGAGTGCATCGGTGGGGTTAAGATACTCCCACCCCATGGAAATCAGCACATGCAAAGCTGGCAGCTTGGAGGCCGCCTCTTCACGGGTGTCAGGGGTACGGGAAAATGTCATGAACAAACGGCCTGTCGGGAAAAAATTTGCGTTACGATAACCTGTGCCCTATATAAAGGCCAAGGATTGACGCCTATGATACCCGCTCAGCCGATCTTGTCCTTCTCGACACGCCCGGCTTCGCCACGAAAGCGCTGGACCAGTTGCTGGCCGTGTCGGACTTTGTCATGTCCCCCTTGCAGCTGTCGCAGCCGGACGCTGTCTCTGCCGCCGCCACACGCGAGTGGATGGAGGCGTTCTACCTCCGTCTTGGTGCGGGGTCACCGCGGCCTTCGCACTGTTTCGTGGCAAACAATATCAAGAACCTGTCGCGGCTTTCGGTGACCGGGCGGAAATATCTCGAGCGCGCGCGGAAGGATCTTCCGGTCGTCAAGACGATGGTGCCACATCGCGCCACACTGGCCATGATGACAGACAAGGGACCGCTCGGCGAGATCATCAAGCATCAGATCTCGGAGGGCTACGACGGCGCCCGGATCACCGCCGGGCACAGCACCGAACTTCTGGAACTGGCGATGCAGGTGATGAACGATGTCCTGTCGCACAATGTCTGGGAGGCCGAGGATGCCTAAACCCAAAGCCCAGGTCCTACACCCCGACACAACAGGCGCGGCCATTCATATTGGTGACAGGAAGCGCCTTGACCAATCAAGTGTGAACCCTGTCCAGCTACCTGACACAGCGGCGGCGGCGAGGGGAACGGGAACGGAGAGAAAGAAAAAAACGATCGTCTCTCAAAGCCCGCAAACGCATCTGCACATCGCTGAAAAATACCTCTCCGAGATCGAGGAGCACCAGGCCAGAACAGGCGTCTCGCAGGACGACATCATCAAGCTGGTGGCCATCGCGCTGTCCAGCATCTACAGGTTCGACATGCCAGACAGGGAATGGATTGCCACACGAAAGGCGGCCAAGGGCGTACTTGTCCGCTACGCCATCCCGCAAGAGTTCGTCGACGCCTATAATCGAAAATTCAACCCTCTCGGCGTGAAGCCACAGACGCACCCCTACTATGCCTGGGCCGCACAGCACGAGGACGCCGTCTACCCGACGATCCTCGATAGGTTGAAAAGCATCTGAACCGGCCTGCCAGCGGGCAATTGCACGACGTACACAGCTTCGGCAAGCGGCACGACAGCGTCGGCCTTGTCACCGTTATCAGGACCGCAAACCAGAGGGCCAATGGCGAGACACGACGCATCGTCACCTCAGCGTATGGGCCCCAATGTTTCCTAAAAAACAAGACCATTCCGCGGAAGCAAACAACTAGCCCACTGGATAGCAGCACCACGCAAAATGAGGCAGAACCAAAATTAGCTGCCAAGCGAGAGCTTAGTGTCCGCGTCCGGGGGTCAGACCGAACACGCATGTGTTCGGACCGAACCGCGGGCGGGCGCAAACCCCACCGACAGGGCGGACAGGCAGGGTCAAGGAGGGCCAGATTTGGGTCCCCAAATCTCTGCCGCAAAAACCGGGAGGCCCTGGCCGATAGGTTTTGTGGATGGCCCCCTTGAGGCTGACTGACCGGTCTGTCGTGGCCAGACTATCCCGAGCGGCGATCGTCCTTTGAGCGCGCGGTGACCGGCACCAAGGGGAGGTCGCTGTTGGCGATCACCCGCGCCGGTGACGGCATCCCTGGAACAGGGATCGGGCCGCCCCAAGATCGTCCTGGGGCGGCCCATCCTCGTCAGAGGATTTAGTCCTGAGGGTCCTTTGCGCTCGGCGGGAACATCACCAGCTCCGAAACCGCGACGGGGAAGTCGAGCTTGAGGCTGAAGAACTCCGAGCCGTCCCCGTTGCGGGTGTTGCGGAACATCGCACCCACGCGCTGAAAACGGGTGCGCTCCTGGCCATCGGTGTCGGTGAACTTGACGGG
>NZ_JBLWVF010000031.1:0-21378 GCF_048268605.1 Primorskyibacter flagellatus | reverse complement strand
GACGCCGCATAACGCCGCTCATATCCCGACGCATCAACATGCGCCTTGCCAGACAATTCCGAAGACGGAGGATAGGTGGTAGCAGACATGGTTTCTCCCAAAGTTGTTTGATTGAATCGCTGATAGAAAGCCTATGGACCTACCAGCACGCAAGCAACCGCGACGAAGGGCGAAACGTGATGTTTACTTGAGCGGCACAACACATAAACGACACCAAGCCGATCCAGAGAGCGATAGAATAACCTACGTCAGATCTGACGTCAGATCGCCAAATATTCGGCGCGCAGATTGTCGTTTTCCAGAACCTCTTCGGCAGTGCCGTCAAAGACAATGGAGCCAGTGTCGAGGATTACAGCGCGATCAGCCAATTGCAGCGCGCGAATGGCGTTTTGTTCAACGATGATGGTCGTCATGCCTTGGCTCTTGATGAGGCGAAGCGTTTTTTCGATCTCGTCGACGATCACCGGGGCAAGACCCTCATAGGGTTCGTCAAGCAGCAGAACCTTGAGGTCGCGGGCAAGAGCACGGGCGATGGCAAGCATCTGCTGTTCGCCACCCGAAAGCGTCACGCCTTCCTGCTTGCGGCGCTCACCAAGGCGGGGAAATAGTTCGTACAGACGCTCAAGTGACCAACCGATCGGCGGCGCAATCTGGGCCAGCTGCAAGTTCTCTTCAACCGTCAGTCCGGGAATGATTCTACGGTCTTCGGGCACAAGACCCAGGCCTGCGGTTGCGGCTTCGTGGCTGGCCATTTTGTGCAGCGGCTGATGATCCAGCCAGATCTCGCCTTTCTGCACCTGCGGCGATGCGAGCCGCGCGATGCCGCGTAACGTGGTTGTCTTGCCCGCACCATTGCGCCCCAGCAGCGCAAGGATTTCACCCTCATGCACATTGAAGGTGATACCCTGCACGATATAGCTTTCGCCGTAATAAGCGTGCATGTCCCATACAGACAGAAAGGCGGGGGCGGTTTCGGCCTTGTTTCCGTGTTTGAAAAAATCGGGTTTGACGTTCATTTCTGTCTCCTCCTGTCCCGGGCTTGACCCGGGACCTTGCGGCTAGAGGCCCCGGGTCAAGCCCGGGGCGGGTGTCAATGTGCCTCGCCGAGATAGGCTTCACATACCTTCGGATGGCCCCTGATCTTGTCCGGCGTATCCTCGACCAGCGGCGTGCCCTGAGCCAGCACCGTGATCCGGTCGGCAAGCGAAAATACCACATGCATGTCATGTTCAATGATCGCCATGGTGATGTTGCGCGTTTCCTTGATCTCCTTAAGCAGATCGATCGTGTTGTTGGTGTCGGCGCGCGCCATCCCGGCCGTGGGTTCGTCCAGCAGCAAAAGGCGCGGCTCTTGCACCAGACACATTGCCATTTCCAGCCGCCGCTTGTCGCCGCGTGACATCGAGGCGGTCTGCATGTGGCGCTTGTCGATCATATTCACGTCGATCAACATTTGTTCCGCTTTTTCGACGAGATCATGTTCACGGTTGACGCTTTCAAAGGCGTGCAGGCGAAAGGACCCGTCACGCCGCGCGAAACAGGGGATCATCATGTTTTCAAGAACGGTGAGGTCCCCGAAAATTTCCGGTGTCTGGAACACCCGACTGATGCCCATCTGGTTGATCTCATAAGGCTTGCGGCCCAGCACCGACTGGCCGTCGAACATCACTGAGCCTGAGTCGGGGATCAGCTTGCCCACCAAACAGTTGAGCAGGGTGGACTTGCCGGCACCATTCGGCCCGATGATGGCGTGGACGCTGTTCTGCGCGACCGAGAGGTTCACATCCCCCAGCGCCTGAAGGCCACCGAAGCGTTTGCCGACGTCTTTGACTTCAAGAATTCCCATCTTTCAGCGCTCCTTATTCCGCGGGTTTCACATCGGCGGATTTGGAATCCTTCGCAGGTTTGCGCCGGAACAAGCGCCCGATGCGCTGACCGCCCTCGACAAGCCCGCCGGGCAGGAATGTCACCACCAGCATGAACAGCAGGCCCAGCGTCAGATGCCAGCTTTTGCCGACGAAGAAATGCGACACGAAGATGATCGCGTTTTCCATTCCGTCAGGCATGAAGCCGAACCAGCCATGAAGCACGCTGTCGTTGATTTTCGAGAAGATGTTCTCGAAATACTTGATGAAGCCCGCGCCCAGAACCGGTCCGATGAGGGTTCCGGCACCACCCAGGATGGTCATCAGAACGACCTCGCCTGACGCTGTCCACTGCATGCGCTCGGCACCTGCCAGCGGGTCCATCGAGGCCAGAAGCCCGCCCGCCAGCCCGGCATACATGCCGGAGATTACGAAGGCGGCCAGCGTGTAGGGGCGGGTGTTGAGGCCGGTATAGTGCATCCGCTGTTGGTTGGATTTCACCGCTCGCAGCATCAACCCGAACGGCGAGCGGAAAATGCGGACCGACAGGTAAAAGGCCAGCAGAAGAAACGCGGCGCACAGATAATACCCGGTGTTGAACTGAAAGAGCCAGGGGCCGATTTCCCAGGTGAACGTCTCGCGCATCTCAAAACCCGGCAGCAGGTTGGTGACTGGGATGCCGCCATCTGAGGTTGCGGATTGGCCAAAGATCCGCGGATCGTTCAGCGTCAGTTGCAGGCCGGTTTCACCATTGGTGATCGGCGTCAGCACCGAATAGGCAAGGTTGAACGACATTTGCGCAAAGGCCAGCGTGAGGATCGAGAAATAGATGCCCGACCGGCGCAGACTGATATAGCCGATCAGCAGCGCGAACAGTCCTGCGACAATGATCGACAACGCGATGGCCGGCAGCACGTTCATGCCCAGAAGTTTGAACATCCACACGGCTGAATAGCTGCCCACCCCCAGAAATGCGGCATGTCCGAAAGAGAGATAGCCGGTCAGCCCGAACAGGATATTGAACCCGATGGCGAAAATCCCGAAGATCGCGAAGCGCTGCATCAAGTCCGGATAGCCTGCGTTGAACTGCGCCAGCGAAGACGCCTCGGGGAAAGGGTTGAGGATGAAAGGTGCGCCAAGCGCGAGGACGGCCACGACGATCAGCAGCGTGGTGTCTTTTGTGTTCAGTCCGAGCATGGCTTAGTCCTCCATCACGCCTTTGCGGCCCATCAGGCCTCGGGGGCGCGTCAGCAGAATGATGATGGCGACAAGATAAATGATGATCTGGTCGATGCCGGGAAGGATCGACTTGATCTCGTTCATCGAGGCAAAGCTCTCCAGGATGCCCAGCAGGAACCCGGCCAGCACAGCACCGGGCAGCGAGCCCATGCCGCCGACGACAACCACCACGAAGCTGAGCACCAGAAAATCCATCCCCATGTGGTAATTGGGCGAGTTGATCGGTGCGTACATCACACCCGCCAACCCCGCCACCGCCGCGGCAAGGCCGAACATGATGGTGAATTTCTTGTCGATGTTGATGCCCAGAAGGCCTACAGTCTCGCGGTCGGCCATGCCTGCGCGGACGACCATCCCGAAGGTGGTGAACTGCAGGAAGGCAAAGACGGCACCGATGATCACGGCGGCAAAGGCGAAATAGACAAGCCGCCAATAGGGATAGATGATCACATTGGGATCAAAACCCAGCAGCACACCAAAGTCGAAAGAGCCACGAAACACGTCCGGCGCGCCGGTCTGGATCGGGTTCGCACCGTAGAAATACTTGATCAGTTCCTGCAACACGATCGCAAGGCCGAAGGTCACTAGAATCTGGTCTGCATGAGGGCGCTTGTAAAAATGCTTGATCAACCCGCGCTCCATGATGAAACCGATAGCGATCATGATCGGAATGGCGAAAATAATGGCAATCGGAACGGACCATTCGATGATCGAAGCGCCGGTTTCGGGGCCAAACCAACTGTGGACATAGGGGGTTTTTACAACCAATGGATTGCCAAGAAAGTCGGTCTGGCTTGGATCAATCGTCTCGTAGCTGAGGTTCAGGATGCGCTGCACGGTCACGGCGCAAAACGCCCCGATCATGAACAGCGCGCCATGGGCGAAGTTCACGACACCAAGCGTGCCGAAGATCAATGTCAGTCCCAGCGCGATCAGCGCATAGGCCGAGCCCTTGTCGAGCCCGTTCAGGATTTGCAGGATAATTGCGTCCATCGCCCAACCCTCTGATTTTTATGGAATAGGCCCCGGATCACGTCCGGGACGAAAAGTCCGACCGCGCAGGGGGCGCGCGGCCGGACCGGATGCCGTCAGATCAAGCGCCGGGGTTGCAAGAGCCCAGCTGTCCACCAGCAAACATCGGATGGTCGGGGGCGTATTCTACCTGGGCGCGCGGGGTGATTTCCACGATTTCCAGCAGGTCGAATTCCGATGTCGGGTTGTCTTTGCCCTTCACAACCAGCACGTCTTTGAAGCATTGGTGATCATCGGCACGGTACAGCGTCGGACCATTGCCCAGGCCGTCAAATTCGAACCCTTCGAGGGCCTCGACGACAGCGCAGGGGTTGAACGATCCGGCGCGGGTCACGGCATCTGCATAAAGCAGGGTCTGCACATAGCAGGTATGTGCGGCCTGACTCGGCGGGAAGCCGTATTTGGTGCCGAAGGACTTGACGAATGCTTTGGAGGCATCGTCCTGCAACGACCAGTGCCAGTTTGTCGATCCGAAAATGCCCTTGACGTTCTCGCCTGCGCCGCGCGCCATCAGGCGCGAGTAGAGCGGAACAACGATCTCGAAATTCTTGCCATTTACCTGCTTGTCACGAAGGCCGAACTGCACGGCGTTGGTCAGCGAGTTGACCATGTTGCCGCCGTAGTGGTTCAGGACCAAAACATCGGCACCAGAGTTCAGAACCGGGGCGATATAGGACGAGAAATCCGTCGCAGCCAGTGGCGTCAGCACGTTGTTGACGGTTTCCCAGCCCATGGCTTCGGTTGCGGCGGCGATTGATTCCTGCTGCGTCCAGCCCCAAGTGTAGTCGGCAGTCAGGTGATACGCCTTGCGGTCGTTGCCGTACATTTTAGACAGGACCGGAGCCAGAGCCGCGGCCGACATGTAGGCATTGAAGAAGTGACGGAAGCCGTTGGCCTTCTTGTCCTTGCCGGTGGTGTCATTGGAATGCGTCAGGCCGGACATGAAGATCACGCCAGCCTCTTGGCACAGCCCTTGCACAGCCACGGCCACACCGGAGGACGAACCGCCGGTTATCATGATGGCGCCTTCCTTTTCGATCATCGCTTTTGCCGATGCGCGGGCAGCGTCGGATTTGGTCTGGGTATCGCCGGTGACGTATTCGACCTTGCGACCCAGAATGCCGGTGCCGTCCAGAGCCTGAGACGAGAAGGTGGGCAGCATGCCGCCGTCGCCACCGCCATTCAGGTGCTCTACCGCGAGTTCATAGGCGCGAAGCTCGTCTGCGCCCTCGTCGGCATAGGGGCCGGTCTGGGGCACGTTGAAACCCAGCGTGACCGAGGAATCGCCGGGCGCGTTGGTAAATCCGCTATGGCTGGCCGCCGATAGATAGGTCGGCAGCGCCAGACCCGCGCCTGCAACCGCTCCGGTCTGAAGCACGCCACGGCGTGTCAGGTTGGTCTTGGACATAAAATCCTCCCGATTTTCTGAAATGTGCCGCAGGGCTCCTCCTCCGCTACGGCACTGCACTTTTGTGCTAAGACAATAGTGGATAGGGCAAGAAAACTTCGCAACAACTGCTTCATGCGTATGGATATTTTTGTCAAAAAATGAACAAAGTCGGAATACGATTTGTAAAGAATATTATTTTGCACCGCAGAAAGCTGTTGAATTCGGAGGGAAAAGCACATGGCGCGCGACACGTTGACAGGTAGCCGAATTCGCGAACGCCGGGTTATGGCGGGGATGAAGCAGTCCGATCTGGCACGTTTTGCGGGTATTTCGCCATCTTACCTCAACCTGATTGAACATAACCGCCGCAGAATCGGCGGAAAACTGCTGGTTGCCATTTCGCATGTCCTGAAGGTCGAACCGTCCCTTTTGACCCAAGGGGCTGAGGCCACATTGATCGCCACGCTGCGCGAAGCGGCACAGGATCGCGGGCGGGGCGAGGATGGCAGCGCGGGGCCGCCGCCGCCCGAGACCGCGTTGCTGGAAGAATTTGCGGGGCGGTTTCCGGGCTGGGCGTGGCTGTTGGCCGACAGCCAGCGCCGGATGGATGCGCTGGAACGGACTGTCGAGAGCCTGACCGACCGGATGACGCATGATCCGCATCTTGCCGCCTCGTTGCATGAAATGCTCTCAACGGTAACCGCGATCCGCTCTACTGCCGCCATCCTTGCCGAACCGGGCGAGATCGAGCCGGAATGGCGCGACCGGTTCCACCGCAACCTGAACGAAGACAGCAGGCGGTTGGCGGACAGTTCTCAGGCGCTGGTTCGGTATCTGGAAACTGTGGACGACGTTTCGGCCGATCTGGGATCGCCTCAGGAAGAGGTGGACGCCTTTCTGGATAGTCACGGCTGGAATTTCGCCACGCTGGAAGAAGGTGGGTCGATTGACGATGTTCTCAAGGACAGCGATCTGGGACCGGTTTCGCTGTACCTGCTGGAACAGGTGCTGTCGCGCTATGCCGAAGATGCCGCCGCGCTGCCGATGGGCCGTTTGATTGACGCGCTAAACGAGGTCGGACCGGATCCGCTGGCCCTGTCGCTGCGTGTGCGTGTCGATCCGGCACGCGTGATGCGCAGACTTGCGGCGCTGCCCGCTTCCGCCGGGGCTGGTTGGTTTGGTCTGGCCGCTTGCGATGCGTCGGGCACTTTGATTTTTCGCAAGGCGTTGAAGGATTTTCCACTGCCACGTTACGGCGCGGCCTGCGCATTGTGGCCGCTGTTCACCGCGTTGTCGCGACCCAATGTCGTGCTGACGCAGGAACTGGAGCAGACAGGCCGTGACCCGGCACATTTCCGTGCCTATGCCGTGGCGCAGCCGGTGGGCACGCCGCAACTGAACCGTGACCCGATGCTGGTGGCGCATATGTTGTTGGTGCCGCAAGAGGCCGCAGACGTCGCTGACGACCCACTGCGCGTCGGGGTCAGCTGCCGGATCTGTCCGCGGACCGAATGTGAGGGGCGCCGCGAACCCTCGATCCTGGCCGAGAGCTTTTGACACGGACCGCCAGATCAGGCTTATAGTATGTCCATGACAGGCATTCAAAAAGCCTGCATGCCACTGGAGGGGAGACCGGGATGGCGAAGAAGGTCCTGCTGATAGAGGATGAACCGAATATCATCGAGGCGATCAGCTTTATCCTGTCGCGCGATGGCTGGCAGGTGGACACGCATTCCAATGGTCACGACGCCACCGATGTGGTGCGGGAAAAGATGCCTGACGTGCTGATCTTGGATGTGATGCTGCCCGGACGGTCGGGCTATGACATTCTGCGCGATCTGCGCTCTGGTGGTGGCACCGAAACCTTGCCGATCCTGATGCTGACCGCGCGCGGTCAAAACAAAGACCGCGAAATGGCCGAAAAATACGGTGCCAACCGTTTTATGACCAAACCGTTTGCGAATTCCGAGGTGCTGGAGGCGGTGCGCAATTTGGTGGGCGTATGACCAATTCCGCAGACGAGCCGGTCGGACCACGCCCGACGATCTTTGTTGAAAAGCAGACCTACCGCATGCGCCGGATCATGGATGCCGCGCGACTGGTGCCGCTGCTGGGGGTGGTGTTGTTTGCCATTCCGCTGCTCTGGCCGAGGGAGCCGGATATGGGGATCATGACGTCGCGGACAATCCTGTACCTCTTTGGCGTCTGGGTGGTGTTGATCCTTGTGACCATGCGCCTGTCGTATGTGCTGCGCAGCCTTCCACCCGCCGACCGCAGCACGGATCGCGGCGGAGCGCTGTGATATGGGCGCTCTCAACGGGCTGATCGCGGTTTGCTTGTCCTACGTCGCGCTGCTGTTCCTTGTCGCGTTCTTTGCGGAGCGGTCGGCGATGCGTGGGCGCGGTGGCTGGCTGCGCTCGCCGCTTGTCTACACGCTGTCATTGTCGATCTACTGCACGGCCTGGACGTTTTACGGTGCCGTGGGCTACGCGGCGCGCTCGGGACTTGAATATCTGACGATCTATATCGGCCCGTCATTGGTGATGGTGGGCTGGTGGTGGATCTTGCGCAAGCTGGTCCGCATCGGGCGCAGCCAGCGCATCACCTCTGTGGCCGACCTGATTTCGTCGCGCTTTGGCAAATCCAACCTGCTGGCGGTTTGCGTCACCATCCTCGCCGTGATCAGCGCCACGCCCTATATCGCGTTGCAATTGCAATCGGTCACGCTGTCATTCGCGGTCTTCGCAGAAGCTGGGGGTGGCGGTCAGACGCTTTATACCGGTGAAAGCACGGCGTTGTGGGTCGCGATGGGCCTGTCGCTGTTTACCGTCGTTTTCGGGACACGAAACCTTGATGCGAACGAGCGTCATCACGGCGTCGTTATGGCCATCGCGGTCGAGGCGGTGGTCAAGCTTTTCGCGCTGCTCGCGGTGGGCGCGTTTGTCGTTTGGGGCATCTCTGGCGGCGTGTCTGACACGCTGAACCGGATCGACGCGTCTCAATTGGGGCAATGGCAGGTCAATGGTGGCCGCTGGGCCGGTCTGATCATGCTGTCAGCGGCGGCATTTCTGTGCCTGCCACGGATGTTTCAGGTGCTGGTCGTGGAAAACGACGACGAGGGGCATCTGCGCACGGCCTCTTGGGCGTTCCCGCTATACGTCATGTTGATGAGCCTGTTCGTGGTGCCGATTGCCGTGGTGGGGCTGGACCTGCTGCCCGAGGGTTCCAACCCGGACCTCTTCGTGCTGACTGTGCCGCTCAGCCAAGGGCAACAGGGGCTGGCGATGCTGTCCTTTCTTGGCGGCTTCTCATCCGCCACGTCGATGGTGATTGTCGCGGCGATTGCCCTGTCCACGATGGTGTCGAACCATATCGTCATGCCGATCTTCCTGCGCATGACCGGTGGCAGTGCCAGTGTCTCGGGGGACGTGCGTCACGTCGTTTTGCTGTCGCGCCGCGTGTCAATCACGGCGGTGGTCATGCTGGGCTACATCTATTACCGCCTGACTGGCGGCGGCGAGGCACTTGCGGCGATCGGTCTGGTCTCTTTTGCCGGTGTTGCGCAGGTGCTGCCCGCCATGCTTGGCGGCATCTTCTGGCGCGGGGCCACGCGGCTGGGGGCGTTGGCGGGGCTGAGCGTCGGCTTTGTGATCTGGCTTTACGCGCTGTTCCTGCCAAGCTTTGGTCCGGGCTTCATCTTGTCTGAAGCGGCACTGCTCAACGGACCCTTCGGCATCGACTGGTTGCGGCCACAGGCGCTGTTCGGCATTGCCGGGATGGATCCGTTGGTCCACGCGCTTTTGTGGAGCATGATGCTGAATTCCGTGGCGTTCTTTACGGTATCGGTACTGACGTTTCCATCGCCGTTGGAGCGATTGCAGGGCGCGCAATTCGTCAACGTATTTCAGCATTCCGGCGGCCCGCGCAGTTGGTCGGGCGGTGTCGCGCAAAGCGAAGACCTGATGATCATGGCGCAGCGCATTCTGGGTGCCGCCGAGGCGCGCGCGCTGTTTCAGCGCGAGGCGGCGCGGCAAGGGCTGCGCGGGGATTTGCCCGAACCCAGCCCGGATTTTCTGGAAAACCTCGAGCGCGAATTGTCCGGCTCTGTCGGGGGGGCCACCGCACATGCGATGGTGGGTCAGATCGTCGGGGGCATGTCGGTTTCGGTCGAGGATCTGATGGCCGTGGCCGATGAGACCGCGCAGATGATGGAATATTCCAACCGGCTGGAGGCACAATCGCGCGAAGTGACCCGCACGGCGCGGCAATTGCGTGAAGCCAACAGTAAACTGACACGGCTGTCGGTGCAAAAGGACGCGTTTCTCAGCCAGATCAGCCACGAGTTGCGCACGCCGATGACGTCGATCCGGGCGTTTTCAGAGATCCTGCGCGACAGCGACGGGTTGAGCGGGGATGAATTGAACAAATACGCCTCGATCATCCATGACGAGGCGCTGCGTCTGACGCGCCTTCTGGACGATCTTCTGGATCTCAGCGTGTTGGAAAACGGACAGGTCAATCTGAACCTGCGCCACGGACATCTTGGCGACCTGCTTGATCGGTCCGTCGCAGCCGCGGCCGCAAGCGATGACGGACGCAGGCTGCGCCTGACCCGCGATACGGCGACAGAGGCTTTGTCGCTGCACACTGATCTTGATCGCCTCAGTCAGGTTTTCATCAATCTCATTGCCAATGCCCGAAAATATTGCGACGCCGATCAGCCTACGCTGGAGATTCGGGTGACCGATCACGGCGATCTGCTTTGGGTAGATTTCGTCGATAACGGATCGGGCATTTCCACAGACGCGCAAGATGTAATTTTCGAGAAATTCGCACGCATCGGTGAGCCACGGGTCGGCGGAGCAGGTCTGGGGCTCGCGATCAGCCGACAGATCATGCAAAGACTGGGTGGCGAGATCACTTATCTGCGCGGTGAAAGCGGTGCGGCCTTTCGCGTCAGCCTGCCGCGTGCGGCGATGGCGGCGCAATAATCTGCCTTCCATAAGGTATTGGTAACCAAATCCGCCCATAACCAAGGGCAACGTCCCCCAAAACATGTCCGAGGATATGGCAGGTCAGGTAGTCAACGAAGTACTCAGCAAGAAGGCGAACGCAGCCCGGCGTGAGCAGGAGGCGCGCGTTTTGTCGCCCGCCCGTGCCCTGCGGCGTGCGCTGTCGCGCAGTGCGGACGCGCTTTGGGGGCTGGCGATTGTCGCAGACGGGATGCAGCAGGAAACGCTGGTTCTGGATGCCTGTCTTGAAGGCGTGCCGCGCGACGCGCTGGTGATGGTGCTGGACGGTCTCGACGGTGTGACCGGTGCCGTTGTTCTGGACCGGGCCACTGTGCGTTCAGTGATCGAGGTTCAGACGCTTGGGCGCGTCACCAGCCAGCCGCTTGATCAACGCCCGCTTACACAGACGGATGCTGCGATGTGTGCGCCGTTGCTTGATGCAATGCTTGGGCGGTTGAGCGCGAATCTCGAAGGCCATCCGGCACAGGGCGAATATACCGGCTATCGATTCGGTGCGATGGTGGAGGATACGCGCGCGCTTGGTGTTCTGATGGACGCGGCCGAGTTTCATTCCTTCCTTGTATCGGTCGAAATCGGGGACGGTTTGCGGCGCGGTGAGATTTTGTTGATCCTTCCGGTCCTGCCCAAGCCAGAACCTGCGACAAGGCCAGACCCGCCGCGTGATCCGTTATCCGCCAAGAATGCCGGGCGCATGCAAATGGTGGAGGCGCGGATTGAGGCGGTGTTGTCGAGAATTCGCATGCCGCTGTCTGCCGCGAGCCGATTGAAGCCCGGTGACCTTCTGCCGCTGCCAGAGAACGTTTTGAATCAGGTCGAGCTGTCAGCAGGGGGCGTCCACATCGCCAATGGCTGTCGCTTGGGGCAGATGGGTGGTTTCCGGGCGGTCCGCGTAACCTTCCCGGCTTCGTCGAAAACCTCTGGCCCTCGGGTGGAGGCGGAGACAGAGCAGGTGAAAGCAGTGAAGAATCCCGCTAAGGCAATGGCAATCGCGTCCCCGAAGCCGGTTGTCGAAGAGCCGGTCGATATTCCGGATCTGCCCGAAATCCCCGGCATTGACGATTTTTCCGACCTGTCATCTGACCTTGGTGCCGAGCTTGCTATTGATGATGATCTTTTGACTCTGAATTGACTTCGCGAGAGGCATCCGAAACCCAATCAGCCAAAGCTGTATCGCGCTCCGTTTGTCAGCGGGAAATTCAAGAGCGGCTCGCTAGACGCAGAACGTATAAGAGGCCTGAAGCGCTGTCATCGCAACAGTGACGCGTGAACTGTGTTAGCCACGCTCCGCCATCGCATCCAATGTCGGCTTCAGCCCGTCAATCGCATAGCCCGCGCGGTTTGCTGTCGTCAAAATCTCGTCCACCGGCATTTTGCCCGCCTGTCCAAGCGCCCAGATCACAGTGCATCTGGTTCCCGAGGCGCAATAGGCCAGAACCGGGCCATCGGCACTGTCAACAAGCGCCTGCTGTGCGGCGATATTGTCGGGCGTCATGGTTTGATGGGTCAGGGGCAGGGCGGCAAAATCCATGCCCGCCGCGCGCACCGCCACCTCGATTGCCTTGACCTGATGCGACAGCGGCACTTCGCTATCCGGACGATTGCAAATGACGCGGACGATGCCCGCATCCGCAATCGCCTGCGCGTCCTCGGCATTGATCTGTGGCGAGACGTTATAACGGGGTGTGATCTGTCGCATGTCCATTTCCAACGCTTACTCGGGCTGCGCGACTCTGTCCAGACGTGCCCGCAGCATTGGTGCCAGCCACATACCCGTCAGCATCGCCGCCACGAAAACCAGACCTCCGGGACCGGCATAGCTGAGCGAGGCGATCGCCGGGCCGGGGCACAGCCCCGCCAAGCCCCAGCCGATCCCGAACAGCACAGACCCCAACACCAGATTGCGCCCCAGCTTTGTGTCCGGCGGTGCGGGGAAGCTGCCTCCGGTGACGGGTTTGCGGGGCACGCGTGTAAACTGCCATGCGACTGCCATCGGAAGGATCGCGCCGCCCATCACAAAAGCCAGGGTCGGATCCCAATTGCCGAACACGTCCAGCCAACCCTGAACCTTGTTGGTGTCCGTCATGCCAGAGAGGAAAAGCCCGGACCCGAACAAGCTGCCCGCGATTAGTGCGACGATCAAACGAGCCATCCTAGATCACCCCCAGAATATGACGGAACAGCACAACGCTTAAGCCGCCCGCCAGAATGTAGAACACCGTGGCGACCATGCCGCGCAGCGACAGTCGCGAGATGCCGCAGACCCCGTGCCCCGAGGTGCAGCCATTGGCGATGCGCGTCCCAACGCCGACGAAAAGCCCCGCAACAACAAGTACCAGCATGTTGTCGGTGATATGGGTGTCGACCCCTCCGAAGAGGGGTGTCAGCAGAATGGGCAACCCAAGAACGCCCGCCAGAAAAACGATACGCTCTGCTGCGGTCGAATGGCCAGAGCCGTCCACCAGCCCGCCGATGATACCGCTCGCCCCCATGATCCGGCCATTGCCGATCAGATAGGCAGCCCCGCCAAGGCCGATCAGCATGCCGCCGATCAGGCCCATGATCCAATCCATTTCCATAAGTGTTTCCTACTGTCAGGTCGGGTGAAGAACGATCCGTTCTGCCACCCCTAAGCTTCAAAGTTTGTTGACGGGCACTTTAAGAAAGACATCGCCTTTCTCGTCCGGTTCGGGCATTTTTCCGGCCCGCATGTTGACTTGCAGGGACGGGATGATCAGCTTGGGCATCGCCAGCGACGCATCGCGGCTGTCGCGCATCGCCACGAACTCTTCGGCTGATTTGCCTTCGCCGATATGCACGTTCAGGGCCTTTTGTTCGGCGACAGTGGTTTCCCATTCATATTCGTCGCGTCCCGGAGCCTTGTAATCATGTCCCACGAAGATGCGCGTCGCGTCCGGAAGCGCCAGGATTTTCTGGATCGAATTATATAGCGTCTCGGACGAGCCGCCGGGAAAGTCGCAGCGCGCCGTGCCGAAATCCGGCATGAACAGCGTGTCGCCGACAAATGCCGCATCGCCGATGACATAGGTCAGGCAGGCAGGGGTGTGGCCGGGCGTGTGCATGACATCGCCGCGCATCTGACCGATGTGAAAGCTGTCACCGTCTTTGAACAGCGCGTCAAACTGGCTGCCATCGCGCTGAAACTCGGTGCCTTCGTTGAACACCTTCCCGAACGTATCCTGAACCACGGTGATCCGGTCGCCGATGCCGATCTTGCCGCCAAGTTTGTTCTGGATGTAGGGTGCGGCAGACAGGTGATCGGCATGAACATGGCTTTCCAGCAGCCACTGGACCTCGTAGCCCTTGTCCTGAACGAATTTGATGATCGCGTCCGCTGACCGGGTATCGGTGCGACCCGAGGAATACTCGAAATCCAGCACCGAATCGACGATCGCGCAAGAGGTGCCCTTGGGGTCGCGGACGACGTAGGAAATGGTATTTGTGGCTTCGTCGAAGAAGCCTGTGACGTCTGGTGACATGGCGTATACCTCCGTTTGTTCCGAACATATACGCTTTAATGAATATGTTTCAACCCCCAATCCCTTGACGTGCATCAAAGACCGGCAATCACGCTTATGGTAATTTATTGCTGCCTTGAAGAACGGCCGCATGACAACCCGTATACATCATGGCGCTAAATGGAACTATCAAAGGCGCGATGCCCTTTGTCTGGTAGGCGGGTTTGCAGGGTCATGCGTATGGCCCGGTTTCCTGTCGGCTTTGTCCCGCGCAAAGGGATAACGATGAAAAGATCACCGGCATTCCGGATCTCGCCGTGAAATAAACGGTAAAACATCCCGGATGCCCCCCGCGATCCCGATGCTAACCTTACGAAAGGGAAAGAGATGTCCGAGAACCCGAAACGCCAGGTTGAAAGCCTTGTGGAACAGATTTTGGCCAGTGACGACATGCACCGCGACTGGCTTATGCACCGGCTGCAAGAGGCGGCTGCGGCCATAGAAAACCTGGGCGAAGAAGTGCCGGCTGATGCCCGGAAACTGCTGCAAGGGGCGGACGAGGACGCCGATGACGCAGAATTCGAGAACTTTCCGGTCTAAGCGGCCTGCCTGAAGGACTTGCCTTGACCTGTCATCAGTCTGTTAATGTTTGTCAAACCGTTAGGTTTGCGAAAGGTTAGCAAGACGGCTGTTCAGGCCGCAGCGAAGAGGCAAGTGATGGCAGAAGTGGTGCAGTGTTCCGTGCATGAAGGCGTGGCCGTCGTCAGCATCAACCACCCGCCGGTCAACGCGCTTGCCTGGCAAGTGCGGGACAGTCTGTTGACCGCGCTTAAATGTGCCGAGATGGACTCGGAAGTGCGCGCCATTCTCTTCGCCGGCGCGGGAAAGACCTTTCCCGCCGGGGCCGACATCGCGGAATTTGACATGCCCCGCAAAGAGCCTTGGCTTCCGCAAATTTGCACACAGATAGAAATGTGCCGGAAACCAGTGGTGGCGGAACTGCATGGAACGGTGCTGGGCGGCGGGTTCGAACTGGCCCTTGCCTGTCATTACCGTATCGGGTTGCGGTCTACCCGTGTAGGGTTGCCAGAGGTAAAGCTCGGCCTTATTCCCGGCGCGGGCGGCACCCAACGCACACCCCGGCTGGTGGGGGCGAAAGTGGCGCTCGACATGATCCTGTCCGGGCGCATGTTGCCCTTGGATCAGGCACCCTATCGTATTTTCGCCGACAGGCTGGTTGTCGAACCAGAGGATCTGCGCGCCGCCGCGTTGGAATTTTGCCACGAAGCGGTCTCAAAAGGGCCCCGTCCAAGCTGTGAGCGGCGCGAAGGCTTTGCTGATCCGGTCGCAACACAGTTGGAACTGACCAAAAGGGCTGCGGATGAAGCTGATGGGCCCGAAAATGCTCGACGCGAAGCGGTGGCCGCCGTCGAGGCCGCGTTTCTGCTGCCCTTTGACGCGGGCTGTGCGTTTGAGGAAGCCGCGTTTGCCGATCTTGTCGCCTCGGATCAGTCAAAAGCGTTGCGACATGCGTTTTTTGCCGAGCGTCGCGCCGCCAAGGTGGCGCAGTCGGTTGACCCACACCCGTCCCAGATCAAAACTCTCGCTATCCTGGGCGGGGGGATGCTCGCGTCGCAACTCGCCGTGGCGGCGCTGAATGCCGGCTTGGCCGTTCGTTGGGGGATTGCGGATTCGGACAGGCGCATAGCCGCTTGGACTGATGTCGAAGACAGCCTTGAAGACGCGGTCAGCGCAGGGGATCTGACCAAACAGGTCGCAAACGATGCTCTGAAACGGCTGATCTGCGGCACCATGCCGGACATGATCAAGAACGCGGATTTCGTCATACGCGCAGCCGAAGGCCTGCAACGTTCGGATATGGCGGAGGATGTCGTTTGCGCGATTGCAGTGGCGGAAAATGTCGATCAGATCGGTCTGCGTTTCGCGCGCCCCGCACATCTGTCGCGTCTGGTTGAGGTGATTGAAGGCCCGCGCGCCAGACCCGACCAACTGGAATCTGCAATTGCGCTGGTCAAACGTTTGGGTAAACAGCCCGTGCATGTCCGCTCATCCGGCGAAACAATTGGCGGACGGATGATGGCGGCGCTACATAGAGCGGCGGACGCGTTGGTTGATCTCGGTGCCAGCCCCTATGACATAGATGATGCGCTGACCAAATGGGGGCTCGAATTGCCACCCTTCCTGCAACGCGATGCGACGGGTTTGCGAATTGTGGGCCGGGTGGAACGCCGCGAAGGAGGCATGAATTGGTCGGCTGTCCTTGCGCAAGCCGGACGGACGGGCAGGGCATCCCGGCAGGGCTTTTACAGCTATCTTGGCGATGCAGCGACGCCTGTTCATGACGACAAGGTGTTGACGTTGTTCGACAAGCACCGTGCCGATACGAACGGCGTTAAAAAAACCGATATTGTGCCACTGATCCTTGGCGCGATGGTGAATGAAGGCGCACGATTGGTCGATGAACATGTCGCAGCGTGTGCGTCAGATATCGACGTCGTAATGATGACGGGCCACCAGTTCCCGCGCTGGCGTGGCGGTCCGATGAAAGCGGTCGAACTGCACGGGCTGTTCCGCGTCGCCCGTACGATGCAGGGGGCCAACCATCCGGATCAGGCACTCTGGGTGCCGCATCCGCGATTGGCCGCACTTGTGCGCAATGGTGAAGGGATCAAGGCGCTGACGAACTGAAACGATGTTCAGCCCAGAAAAATGCCGACGATCACGATCATCAGGCCGATGACTGACAGAAAAAGCGCACCAAGGTTCAGCGGCATCACCGCCTGCACGGCGTTGCGCAGGTCTTCATCGCTGAGGTCGGCGCGGCGCGCTCTTGCAACCTTGATAATCGACCAGACCAGCCCTATCAGCCCCAATAGCGAAATCGCGGCACCCGCCCAGATCAAACCGTCCATTGCATGCCCTTTCGCAGCCTTTCGTCGCGCCCGGCGATAATTCAAACACTGCGCCACTGCAACCACTTGAAGGGCGGTGGACGTGGCGCTAGGAAATGGCCAGATCGGCAGGAGAGCAGAGCATGGACGACGACAGCTACCGCGTGACTGCGGGCGGATTGTGCCAATTCATCCGCCGATGCGAACACCTTGCGCCTGCAAACAAGTCATCACCGAGCAGAACAAAGTAGTCATGACCGCAACAAAGGACCGCGGTTATAAATACCACCACTAATCTGTCGTGTGAGTGAGTACACAAAGGCTTAGCAGGAAACACTGTATTCTGTCGTGTATTCCAGAGAGCCAATCCATCCCAAAAATAGAAATGAGGCAACGATGAGTGATTACGAAGAAGCACCAGACTCCTACAAGGTAACTGCCAGTGAGTTGCGCCAGTTCGTCGAACGCATTGAGCGGCTTGATCAGGAGAAAGCCGACCTCGCCGAGCAGCAAAAAGAGGTATTCTCAGAACTAAAAGGACGTGGCTACGACGTAAAGGTGGTGCGCACGCTTATTAGGCTTCGCAAACGGGACAAAGACGACATCGCTGAGGAAGAAGCAGTCCTTGAAATGTACAAAGAAGCGCTGGGCATGAACTGATTTTAACATAAGCACATGTTATTCAATATACAATCTCGGCATCTTGTGATGCCGGGATCTTGCTTTGTGACGACCTGCCTCAGATTGACGTTAAGGTTGAACAACTCTGTCTGCTGATCGGCAGCGCATCCGCAATGAGCGATTATCCAGTTTTCGGTCGCGTTCGCGCGGGCGGCGCAGAGCGCGGCCGACCCCAGCACGCTGAAAGCTCTCGCCTCAGCGCTGGAGAGGCCTGCTGCGATGCCCTGCCAGAACCGACACAAATTCTCACGCTGCCAGGCTGGCAACTCATGTCGGATCGCATCTGCTGAAAATATGCTGCTGTTTGGTTGCGGGGTTGCTCGGTGAACTGGATGCCGTTGTCCATGGCCCGGCATTTGTCGTCCTCCCGCCAGTCTTCAAGCATTTTTCGAGCGTCGCGCAATGTGGCAAATAGCGTTTCATTAAGGCATTCGTCTCTCGGTTTGCCGCTGAAACTTTTGATGAAACCGCGGCGGAAAAGCGAAGGCTATGAGCAAAGCTATAATGGAACAGGTGCGGAACAGAAACGTGATGACCGGACTGATAACTGGTTGACGGGCAGATTTAAAAAATCTAATGACGCCAGTACACAGGGGTATAGCTCAGCTGGAAGAGCGACGGTCTCCAAAACCGTAGGTCGTGGGTTCGAGCCCCTCTGCCCCTGCCACTGAAATCATTGAAGAATTACGAAAAATCCTAGTTGACGCCGCGAGCCAGTTTTCAGGCCCGCTGTCAAGGTATGACCCGTAATAGGGACGCTTTGGACAGTTCGACCACGAGCCTGTTGGCCGAATCGGTCGACATGGCAACGTATGTTTCGATGGTTTTTGGGTGTGCTGGATCGACCATCCCATCTGCGTGGCGATTTCCCTTAAGGTTGCGTTCGGCGCGTGTCAGGCAGGTGCAGGGCGACGCCGTTTTCAGGCGGCTTATATCGCACATCCTTTTCGACGGCATAGAGTCTGGCGATGCGTTCTATGGCTACCTTGGTGATGGTCGATCCATCGCGTTCGAAGACAGAGTAATTGTCACGTGTGTCATTCCATGTGTTACATCACGCCGGAGAGAACAGCCATCAACCTACTGAAAATATCTGACTTTCATGTCAATGATTGGTGCCGAGGAGCGGATGGCATGGTAGATAAAAACCTTTGTTTTTCAGTATGTTGATTAGCACCATCGGGATCGTCTGTGTAGTGATTGTGTAGTGGTCTTCGACCGTTGTCGGGAGGGGAGCGTGCTTCAAGGCAATAGGCGTTTGCATCACAGGCTATTCCTACGCTTCCGGACCGAAACCAGCCCAGAGCGGACCCATATCATGTGGCCACCCAGCCGAGGGCGCACGTGCATGGAGCGGTGCGAAGCCGTCATTCGCCGCAGCTGCAAGCCGAGCATACCTCGAACGTTGAAGCCGACATTCAGTCTGCCGCCAAAGTTCTCATCCCGCTGCGACGCCGCAGGTCGGCTTCGGCGCTCCCCATTTCGTCATTCAGTCGTTTTTCATGGTGCCGGGGTGAATGCGGCCGCGACGTTCCATCGACAAAATTTCCAGTTCTCCAGAAACCAGAGAGTTGTATGTGAAGACGCTTTTCGGCTTCTGGGGGCAGGGCGGATTTTAAGTTAGAGAATTGGCTATGTCCTGAAATCAGCACACTGTGTGAAAGATATCATCGGTTTCCTGAGGTTCTGAAAAACCAAAGCCGCCACGAAAAGGTGCGCCTCTTTAGCATTGCCGTCCTGGCCAATACACACGCTTGATCTGCACGTCCTTGAAGGCCGATTTTGATGTAATGATCCGTATCGATCGAACCATCCGGGCGGCGTTTGATTTCGGGCGTTTCATATTGTTGCATGGCGTGAACTCCTCAATTGTCCTGACACCAATGGACTGCAAACGCCTCGTCATCGCTTGAAGGCGCTCTTTAGAATTCCTTGTCATTTCAATATTTCTGCTTGTCAGAGCCCAAAGTTCTTGAGTGTCACCGCCGTATGGCCGTTGAATGGTCTATGGCATATGAATTTTCAAATTGCTTGATCGACCCTGATAAGCACCTGTTCGTGTGCGGTGGGCTGCCAGTTCACCTCGAACCGCAGGTCTTCGACCTGTTATTGCTACTAGTAGATCGGAAGGGTCGGTTAGTGACCAAGGACGACCTTGTAGAAATCGTCTGGCACGGGCTAAGTGTGTCTGACGCCACGATCAGCGCACGGATCAACGCCGCCCGAAGGGCCGTTGGTGACACTGGTCGGGCGCAGGCTATTATCAAGACGGTCCACGGCAGAGGCTTTCAACTGAATGTCGACGTGAGGGTAGTCGCAGCCCCCGCGCAAACGCCTAATCTTGCGCGCTCTGATACGCAGAACATTCAATTCGCCTGTTCCTCGCACGGTACAAGAATTGCGTTCTCCAAAAGCGGGAATGGCCCGCCGCTGGTCCGGGTCGCCCATTGGCTTTCGCACTTGGAACTTGATTGGCAAAGCCCCGTCTGGAGGCCATTGATCGAAACGCTTGATGGCAAAAATACGCTTTACCGCTACGATCAAAGGGGCACTGGACTGTCCTCACGCGACCTTGAAGGCGCGGATATTGATGCCTTTGCCGACGACCTAAAGGCCGTTGCCGACGCCAACAATTTGGATCGATTCCCGATCTTTGCAGCATCGCAAGCCGTCCCGGTCGCTATCCGCTTTGCTCAAAGATATCCCGGACGGGTCAGCGGATTGGTCTTGTATGGCGGGTATGCGAAGGGACGCGCATGGCGCGAAGCGACACAGAGCGACATTGATGAAGTAACTGTTTTGGGCCTCATCAGGGCGGGTTGGGGAAAGGAGGACAGCCCATTCGTGAATGCGTTCTCGACCCTGTTCATGCCGGGTGCCACACCGACGCAATTGGCCAGCTTTGTGAAGATGCAAACCGAAACGATATCGCCGGAAAATGCAGCCCGTTTGAGACAAATAGTTGACCGGTTTGATGTCTCGGAAGTATTGGCGTCCATTCGCACGCCGACGCTGGTCATTCATGCGATCTCAGACGCGGTGCAGCCTGTCGAGCAGGGGCGAATACTTGCAAGTGAAATCGAGGGCGCAAGATACGTTTCGCTTGAGAGCAGGAACCATGTCCCACTCCCTCAGGAGGAAACCTGGACCAAGATGATGCATGAAGTTCAGTTGTTTCTGGACTGCTTGCAGCGTTGATCATGCCGGTCCTATGTCATCAAGAAACTCACAGAATAACTGTAGCAGACCTTCGGACCTGTGGCACGTTCAGCAGCTTTGTCCCGCGTTTCTGCCGTTCGATAGCCTGAGATAATGCAAGATAAATCAACGTCCGCTTCGGGAAAGCTGCACCGCAGCGTTGTCGATCTTTGAGGACGGCAGCTTCTCTAATTGGGCGTTTGGGTCAAGCTCGTTTTCCTTCTTTCTCATGGATCATTGTCACTCATCCGGGTCACGCTTCTCTTCGCAGTCTGAGTGATGAACTGATGTCATCGCTGCAAGCATGTGTCGGATTGGCAATGGAGAACCTCGCTCTGGGACGCGCTTCTCGTTGCGCAGCGGCCATATTCAGCTTCTTCCACAGACCTCGTCCGGTGAGGGACGACCCCGTTCAGGTTGGGTGTCGGCGCTTACATCATGCCGCACCCTCCACCTTCTCTGGACGGACTTCAGTGCTGTCAATGAGCGTTCAAAACTGACCCGGTTTCAGCGATTAAATTTGACCCACCCTATGTGGCGCAAAGCCCCCAG
>NZ_JBLWVF010000030.1:0-22350 GCF_048268605.1 Primorskyibacter flagellatus | reverse complement strand
AACGAAGACACCGTGGTCATCAATCACCTCAACAAATTGGATGTCTGCCGGCGTGTGATCGATCTGGACAACGTCGAGCGCGTGGTTAGCCCGGATGTAGCCCGGTCGCGGCTTCAGCCGGTGCAGGTGTTTACCATCCGACAGGCGGCGGCGGGCAATTTCTTCCGGGGCGAACAGAATGGGGATCCGCCGGGCGACAGTGACATAGGCGGGTGGAGTGTGCCCTTCCTCTGCGCAGCGGGTGCGGATCTCTTCAACGATCGGTGCAAGGTCCGGCTGCTCGGGGCGCAACCACATCTCCCGCAAGGTAATCGCGATGATACTCTCGACCGCGGGGCTGATCCTTGGTTGCCTTGTTCCACTCGTTCGCGGCAGAAGGGAAGATACCCTGTGCTCTTCTCGATACCGCGCCAGATAGTTGTAGACTTGGCGTGGCGAGAGCCGTAGCTCGGATGCCGCGCGCATGACGGCCTCACGCACTGGCGCCGCTCCGTCAAGAATCCGGTCCAGCTCACGCGCGATCCGCGTTGCCTTGGCCCACGCTTCATCCGAGGCATGCCCTCCGCCGGACGTCATCGATATGAAACTTTCGAGACCGGCTGGGCCGTGCGCCAACAGGGCGGCCACTTGCTGAAAAACAGAACCAAATTTGAAGCCCTTAGCTGAAAAAATGATGTGCGATATCGCGGTATCTTCCAGAAATCACATGATCATCATGTGCTGAAATGGTGAAGAAAATGCGAAGACAATCGTCGGGTTTTAGGTGAGGGTAATCGCCAAGCACCAACGATACCAAGACGGAAGACATCGGACTTTTCTAACCAGACATATCGCTGATCCTACTGGTACCAGCCATCAGTCATTAAGTGGTGCGCAACGCCATTGCGAACACCCGATAAGATACCACCGCTATGCTGACGAATTTGTTTCTACCTCACTGGCGATGATCATGCCGCCTGAGTCCTCGCCATGTCTGCGTTCGCCAGGACGGGATGGCGCAGGATCGTCGCACCCGTTGTGTGGAGATGCGCAGCAAGGGCGGCGTGGGCTGTTTTCTCGAGATGCCAAACGCCATCTTCCAGCAAGACTAGCTGCGGTTTGCCCAACAGGATACGCGCGAGCGAAAGCGCGCTGCGATCTGCTGAGGACAAATCGCGGCCACCTTCGGACAAGGCACCGTCGAGACCGCCGATCCGGTCCACCAGAGCGCTCAGCCCGGCAGTTTTTGCGGCTTTTCCGAGCTTGGCCTCTGATGGCCGGTTCTGAAGGCCAAGCGCAAGGTTGCGCCGCAACGATCCCTTGAGCACTACGGGTGTGCTGGTCAAGCGATGCACACCGCGCCGCAGGCTGCCGCGCGAGAGGTCGGTGACGCACAGGCCCGAAAGGGTGATCTGATCGCGCGGCACCGGCTCCAACCCGCAGAGCGCGGAAAAAAGCACATCGGCGTCTCCAAGTGCGCAGGGCAGGGCGCATGTCTCGCCTGCCGGGATGTTGAGCGAGAGCAGACTCCCCCCTGATGTCGGCAAATCCTGGATCTCCACGTCAATCGGACCATTCGGCAGGCGGGTGTCGCCATGGCCTGTCTCGCGCTGTTCGCGCGCCAAGGCTGCAAGGCATTTTTTACGAGCCGCAAGATAAGCTGCGCGAAAGTTCCATACACTTGCAAGATCGCGCAACGGAGTAAGCACAAGGCCAATGGCCGCAAGTGCGCCCGCGATGGTGCCAGTACTGGTGCCGGACTGCGCGCCCGTGACGATCACGGCGCAGGCGGCGACGCCCGCCACGGCATCGGGCAACGCCTTGAGCATTTCCGCCCAAAACAATCGATGCAGGGCAGCATGGATCATCTTCTCGGTGCGCTTGCGCAATTGACGCAGTTCGGTCGGCCGGCGCCCGAGACGGTCAAGCTCGGGTGCAAGCGGCATACGTTCGGCCATTTCGGCGGCGATCCGCGCGCGGCGCGCCCGCAAGCGGCGGTGCAACGGCTCGAGCCTCGGCCCGGCGATGGCCAGAGTGACGAGCATGATCGCGAATAACGGCGCGACGACAAGGGCAAAGCGTGGCTCGAGCAGCCAGAGGACTGTACAGGCGGTGGGGATCATCACCATCGCCGCAATCAGCCGAGGCAGCCCTTTGCCGAGCCAGTTGCGAAAGGCCGTCATGTCGCCAACGAACCGCAAGCTCATGTAGCCACTGCGCCGCTTTGCAACAGCGCTCGCGGGCATGCCCGAGGCGTGATCGAACAGGGCAACACGGATGTCGAGTGCATAGCTTTGCCCCAGCCGTTCACCCATCAGACGCGACAGAACCTGCGCTCCGGCGATAACAAGGCCCGACCCGATCAGCGCAGCGAGCAGACCGGGGGGCAGGGGTGACCCCGCTTGCATAGCCTCAAAAAGACCGCGAGTGGCGAGGGCAGCCACCCCGGCGGCCACCCCTTGCACCAGCGTCACAAGGCTGACGGCGAACAGTCCGCGCCGGCGGCCATTCTCCGTCAGGTGCGGCATGGGCATTACGCGGCCTCCCTGCGGCCAAGGCCCGCGCGCAGGGCAAAGCCGGTAGCTTCGGCCGGATCGCTCAGATCCTCCTTGGTCAGCACCGTCAGGCCGGTGGCTGCCTGCGCCTCGGCGGACGCCATGGGCGAGCAGCTGACAAGACCGGTCAGCGCATCGGGCACAAGACCCAGCCGCGACAGATGCGACACGCCGCCCGCCGCCGCCACCGCGTCACCACAGGCGAAGACAAGGCCAGAGATCAACCCAGCGAACCACGGGTCGGCGATGATCGCAGCAGTTTCTCGTTGCAAAAGGCCATCGGCCACCTCCATCACGACGATATCGCAGCCGCGATGCCCGGCCTCGGCGATCAGCGTTTCGGAGGCGGCCTTGATCCGGTCCAGCGGCTCAAGATAGGTAGTGACCATGCCAGCATCGGTGAAATCGCCCACGTAATGCGCGCCACTGTCACTGTATTCGTTGAAATCGCCAAACGCGCCGGTTCCGGTGGCCTTGATCGCACCGACGCGGAAGCCCGCGCGCCGCAGGCCGAGTACAAGCCGCGCAGTGGCCAGCGTCTTGCCGGAGTTCATCGAGGTGCCAAGGATACCGATCACCGGCGGGCGCGGGGATGTCGGACGGGGGCTGAGCGCGAATTGCGAAAGGTTGACCGCACGTCCGCCCGCATCCAGCAAGCGGGCCGCTGGCACCAAACGCGTGGCTGGTTTGATCCGGCTGTTGCGCGCAACCATGCGTCCGATGCAGCCACCCCCGGCAAGCAGGTCAGCCCCTGCAGGGTCGATCTCGGCAATCCCTTCGAACTGATCGGGGGCGTAGCGCGCGCCGCAGGCCATCACCACCGCATCGCCCGGAAAGATCAACGAGGGGCGTCCCGAAGGCAACTGAACGCGCTGGTGCTGTCCCAGCTTTTCCACATGCGCCAGGATAAGGTCGCCGGGTTTGGCAGCGGCAAAATTGGTGTCGGTGGCCGCCACGCGAGCGCGGTCAACGCGACGTGTGGAAAAGGTCCATTTGGCCTGATCGAGTGTGTCGGAAAGTGTCATTTCAAGTCTCCAGAAGTCTTGGGAATTTTCAACGGGGTTCAGATGCGGGGTTCGCGCGCTTCAAGAATGCGGGCGGCAAGGTTGTTCTGGGTAATCGCGCGCACCACGTCGTGGTCGCAGCCCGTCAGTTCGATAAGGCTGGCGCGGGGCGAAAGGCCCGCGGAACGCGCGGCAGCGTTTAGCGCTTCAACATAGGTATGGGCGCGGGCGCGGCGATGCAGACCCTGACCGGCGTCAAGGCTTGGAGTCTTGCGCAGCGCATCGTCGCGTGTGACGTCTTCCGTACCGACATAGACCCATGTCGGGACATGGAGAAAATCGCGCAGCGCGGTATTATTCTGACGAAGCATTTTAGCGGAAAACGCATCCTTGCCCGGGGCAAGACCGTAAGGGTAGGGCATTCTGTCGTCGGGCAGGCAATACCATCCGGCAGCCGCGAGATGCAGGGCGGCGACCCGGTGCGGATAAAGCATGGCCAGCCGGTGAGCGAGTTGTGCGCCGCCAGAATGGCCGAAGATATCCACTGGCCCCGAGACATCCGGATATTCGGCCGCCATCAGGTCAAGCAGGGCAAGAAGCGCCAGATCAGGGCGAGCGGCCTTGCTTGGTCGCTGAAAGTTGGGCCATTTCTCTGACGAGAAATGCGGGACGATGATCATGCGCCCGGTGCGCTCGGCTTCTGGGGAGAAGAGCCGGGCGAGCGTGCCTGCATTTCGCGAAATGCCGTGCAAAACCAGCAGCGGCGGTGCGTCCGAGACTGCGGCAGGCCGAATGATGCGTGCGCTCAACCGACCTGCTGCACTGCATGCGGTGACGTGGGCCGATGTCGTGGGCCGATCTTCGATCAAGGTGTCTTTCATCTTTTCTCTCCCGTTTTCCAGTCCGTTGTCTGGAAAACGGAACGCGCCGGGAGTTATTCCCGGCGCGTCAACTTTTTTTGGAGGGGATGAAAGGACGTCAATCCAGGGAGACAGGCATCACCATAGCTTGACCGGGGCAGACGCCACCGAGGTCTAGCAGGCCATTGCCATAGGTGTCGTCGAACCCTTCGGCGCCAAGATCACGAGCAGAGGTTGCCAGCCTCGCGCGGATCTCCTCTGGTGTGAGCGTGGGGTCTTGTTGCAGCAAAAGCGCTGCCGCCGCCGTTACGTAAGGCGCGGCAAAGGATGTGCCGGTCTTCCAGCGCGCCCCTTCGACCGACGCAGCGGTCCAGACCTCGACACCTTGGGCAGCCAGCTCGACATGCGGACCGCGAATTGCCCGGCGGTAGACTATGCCGCTGCGATCGACCGCCGTGACGGCCATCACATTGTTGTAGGCCGCCGGATATGCCGCGTCGGCCCGCGGGCCATCGTTGCCCACGGCCGCAATTACGGGGATCCGGCGCTCATTTGTCAGCTGCAACAGCGTATCTTCAAGCACCGTATTGGGTGGCCCTGCAAGGCTGAGATTGATGACCTGAACACCGTTTTCTGCCAGATGATCCACGGCGCGGATGAGGGTGAAAGCGTCGGCACGTTCGTCACCAGCATTTTTGTAGAACGCATCCACGGCTACCAGCGACAGACCAGGCAGCAGGCCCGGTACACGGCTTTGCGGGTCGCCGACGAGGATGGCGGCCACTGCCGTGCCGTGGACCGCTGCGGAAGGCGAATAGTCTTCGGGTGCAATACGAGTTAGGTCGATCTCAGCCCCTGCAAGCACTTCGTGATCGATATTCAAGCCGGTATCGACAATCCCCAGAATGACGGGGATGCCACATCCGGTCGCAGGCAGGCCGGTGGGCCAGCCGATAAGCTCACGGGCCGGACAATGCAGACCGTCGCATGCCGGTGCGCCACCCGGCCCCGCCACGTTCGCCGGGTCGTCCTGCCCAGTGCGGTAGAAATGGTTGAAGTCCGCCGTCTCGCCATTTGGCAAGGCGCGGATGGTGTCGCGGGCCTCTTGCAGCGACACACCGTTCGGTACCTGGAAACGACGCACGGTGGTCCCAAGAACGGCCAGGTCCGCCCGTTCCAGAACAACGAAGCCCTGTGCCTCGAGCTGGGCCGTCTGTTCATCAGTCAAACCGCGGGTTACGATCTCATCGGGTGCGAACGCCGGGCGGGGAATGGGAGGGGGTGACGGGCGGGGGGTTGGTTGGGGCGCAGACGGTCTTTGCACGCGCCGCTCCTGAGCGGTTTGCCCACCGAACAAATTGCGCAAGAAATCACGCGGGTTGTTTACGGCCCCCGTGCCGCCAGGGCGTGCATCGCTGCTTCGGGCAGACGGAGATCTGTCGTCATCGTCATCGCTGTCGTCATCGTCATCGCTGTCGTCGTCGCCACTGTCATCGTCTCCGTCATCGCCGCCATCGTCATCGTCAGCCAAGGCCACAGTGGTCGCAAGGCCGGTTGACACTACTGAAATCACACCCACCACGAACAGCCATGTGATCACGATCAAAACCTGCGTCGCCAACACGCGCATCATGCGTTCCCCTTTCAATTATCGTCAAAACAGAGTCATTTGGGTTTCAACGTTATATTCCAACACTTATTCCCGAAATTGCACACATAAAGAAAGTAAGTGGACCTCATGCAAGATTCTTTTGTCGAGGACGTCGTGGCGCTGTTGCCGAACCTCAAGCGGTTCGCACTTTCACTGTGCCGCAGGCCGGATCTGGCCGACGACCTTGTGCAAATCACTGCAGAGCGCGCCTTTCGCGCGCGTCGTCAATTCGATCCCGCGACCCGGCTCGAGGCATGGCTGTTTCGCATTCTGCGCAATGCCTGGATCGACATGTTGCGGCGCGATGCGACGCGGGGCGAGACGGTTGATATCCATGAAACACCGCAGGCTGATCCGGTGGACAGTGCGGCGCAGACCGATGACCGGCTGATGCTGCAATCGGTGCAGGCGGCGATGGCAACACTGCCCGAGGATCAGCGCGCGGTACTGCATCTGGTCTGTGTCGAAGGGCTGAGCTATGCCGAAACCGCGCAGACGCTGGGCATCCCGCAGGGCACCGTGATGAGCCGGTTGAGCCGTGCGCGGCGCGCGCTTGCCGAAAAAGTTGGAATAAATGGTGAGGCGGGCCGTTGACGCCATGCAACGCAAGGGATCGCAAAGATGAAGATCGAGGATGAAACACTGATGCAGCTCGCCGATGGCGAGATCGACAGCCAAAAGGCCGCGCGCCTGCATGCGGAAATCGAGGCGGATCCCGACCTTGCCGCGCGTTATGCTTTGTTCACGCAGACATCGGACTGGGCCAGGAAGGCGGCAATTGCCGATCCGGACGCTGGAATTTCGCCTGATTTGGAGGCTCGCATTCGCGAGATGGGTGCGACCACACCGCCTGAGCCAGAGAACGTGGTGCCACTACGCCGCTCAATACCTCGATGGCAGCCTATGGCAATTGCCGCCTCGCTTGCGATGATGGTTGGTCTGTCAGCAGGGCTTTTGCTTGCGCCCGGCGCGCCGGAGACGGGCGCGCCCCTACTTAATGCCGCGATGCAAGAGCAGCTGGGCACGTTGCCTTCGGGCGCAGAGGCCGAGCTGCCAGACGGACGGCGCATCAATGTCGTCGCGTCCTTCACCGATGGCGCGGGCTCGTTCTGCCGCGAATACGAAGCCGCTATCGAGGGAAGAGGTAGGCATGTCGGTGTGGCCTGTAGGAATGGAGACAACTGGTCGCTTCGGTTTGCAATGGCAACGGCCCGCGCAAACGAAGGTTATGCGCCTGCCTCGTCGCTCGAGACACTCGACGCATTCTATGCGGCAACTGGCGCATCAGAGCCGCTGTCCGCAGAGGCAGAGCGAGATTATCTGAACTGACCGCGCACGCCGCACGCCGCCTCACAGAAGCGGACCCAGCGGCACCGGTATCTTTCGGTTATAGAACAACATGACAATGGGACGAGCCTTTGTGAGAGCCATGTCTCTGTTGATGACATGCATGCTCTATCCCGACGAGCCATAGATTTAAGGGCAACGCGCCACCGGTCCAACTCACACGCGATCCTTGTTGCCCAGGCCCAAGCCGTCGGACGTCATCAATATGCAAATTTCAGAGCTCTGTTCGGCCATATGCCACCTGTGCTGCCACTCACTGAAATACGGAACCAAAATTGAAGTCCTTAGCTGAAAAATGATGTACGATATCGCGGGATCTTCTAGAAATCACGTAATAATCATGTGCTGAAATGGTGAAGAAAATGCGACATTGGTTCTTGCCCGGTCCCATGGAAGAGGAGCCGGATTATCTGCCGCCCGGACCACGGGCCGAACCGCGCGAAACCGAAGTCCTTGATGAATGGCGGAAAGCAGAGGCGGGTCTCGCCGCGCGTCTTGCCAGTGTAGCTGGTCGCGTCGGCGCGCTGGACGACCGCCTGAAGCGCGGCCCCGAAGGATGGCGACACAGGCTTGCCCTGATCGAGGCAGCTGACCTCAGCTGGTTTGTGGGTGATCGTATCGTCCCGGATCGCCTTGCTCTTTGGATATCCATGCGCCTGTCAGGCGTTCAGGAGGACACCGCAGCACTCGCGCGTGTCGGATGGGCAGTTCGCCGTTTGAGCGGCGGGCCGGGGCCCGAGGTGGACCTTTCCGCCTTTCTCGACCGCCGCGACCCCGAGAACCTTGGTGATGATGCCGAACCTTTCATGAATCGTGCGAGCGGCTGGCTGGATCTGATGGCGCGAGCTGTCGATCTGCATCCGATCAGCCGCGCCTGCATGGGTTTCCACCTCTGGAACCTCGCTGGTCTTGGACAGCACGGAGACGGGATGGAGGCGGCAGTCACAGCCGCAAGGATTGCGGCCGGTGAGGGAAGGGGGGCAGTCTTTGCACCTCTGGCCATGGGCGGATCAGGGGGGCTGCGCGCTGGCGGCCCACCCGCTGACCGTCTGGCGCGTTGGCTCGATGGGATGATGACAGCATCCTTGAGCGCGATGCGGCACCTAGACGACATAGAGGCATGGGCTATGCGCGCAGACGCCGAAATGGCACCGCTCTCGGGCAAGACGCCACCTGCTCTCCGCGCCTTACTGACCGAGTGGCCACTCGTCTCTGCACCGATGACCGAAATCTTGACTGGCGCCAGCCGCGCCGCCGTCCAGCGCAACCTTGGCTGGTTGGAAGCGCGGGGTCTGATCCGTGAGGTGACCGGGCAGGGGCGCTATCGGATGTGGCGTGCAACGATATAGTAGAGAAGCCTTTTTGGATTTAGCCCTTTGCTGACCCAGTTGGCGCGTGAACGTCTAGCATTGAAATCGCTATTCAACCCTCTGCTTCTCGCGGTTAAGTGAAAATTTAACCCTTGAACCTCTAGTTGCTAGACGTTTTAGCGTGGAGCAAATCGATCTGACAGATCCGACACCGAAATAGAAACTGCGCGGAGCACGATACATGCTGACAAGACGACACTTCATCCAGACGACTACCGCATTGTTCTCGGCGTCTATCTCGAGTCCGCTCCTCGCTGACACCTGGCCCACTGAAGCGGAAAAGGCTGCTTGGGATGCACAGGTTACACCGCCGGGCTATAATCCAGCCACATCAAACCCGTGGGGCCTGCATCCGCGCTTTCTGCCGCAGCGGGTTGTAGCTAAAGATGGTCTTGTGGCCGGTGACATCCATGTCGATGCTGTTGCGCGCTATCTTTACCATATCGAGGAAGGCGGAACGGCGATGCGCTATGGCGTAGCGATTGCTCGTGGCAAACTTTATGAGCCGGGTGTCTACACGATTAAGCGCAAGGTCAGGTGGCCGCATTGGCAGCCAACACAGAACATGATTGACCGCGACCCGGAGCTCTACGCCGATATCGCTGACGGTATGGAACCCGGACCTGAGAACGCGCTCGGGTCACGGGCGCTTTATCTCTTTGTCGGGGACCGAGACACCTATCTGCGCATCCATGGTACACCACAGCCGCGAAGCATCGGCGGCCGAGCAAGTTCCGGTTGCGTCCGGATGGTCATGGCGCACATAAACGATCTGTATCCGAATGTGGAGATTGGCTCGATGGCGTTCCTATATTCGGCCGAGGACAGCGTGACTCCGCAGAGTTGACCCAAGCCGCGCCGTCAATCCGACGCTTGGACGCGTCAATCAGGATTGGCGCGCGACGCAGATGGGATTGCCGCCTGCCGATCGCAACGGGACCAAGGTCGTTTCCACAGGCCCACTATGCGCATACCAATAGCAATTATCTTCGGGACGTAGCCGTGCCGTGTTGAGATCCTGGTCGGGTGCAGCGAGGGCTGCGACAGATTCTGGAATATTCCCGACCCTGAATGGATCGTTGTCTTCCTTCGGAGGTACCGCACAGCCAGCCAGGGCCAATGTTGCAACCATGATCACCGCATATTTTTGAAGCATATCTATCTCACTTTTTGGCAGGTCAGCCGCGTCCACAGACTTGGCAACGCGTTTCAAGGTTCCGCAGATCGGTGTCCTTACTTGACCAAGTTTCTGTTTTAGCTCTTGAAGCTCTAGTTACTGTAGGGGCTATCTCAATGTGGAATGAACGAATCCCGAGGTCAATCCCATGTCTTCCAATGGCCACCGCCACGACCACAAGCACAGCTCTGACTGCAGTCACGATCATGTTGATGATCACAAACATGCGAGCGTAGCTCGCTACTCTCATGGAGATGGTGCTGCGTGCTGCGGTGCTGGAGCCAACACGGGACCGGCAGAATCCATCCCGTCGAATGGGCGAAGTTTTCAAGTTTCCGGTCTGGATTGTGCCGAAGAGGTGGCAATCCTGAATAGGGTGGTCGGTCCAAAAGTCGGCGGGACTGAGCATCTGGCGTTCGATGTCATCAATGGGCGGATGACAATTCTGGATACCGCAGTCGGGATTTCGGACAACGAGATTTCGCAACTGGTCGCGAGTACCGGCATGAGCGCAAAACCGTGGGACGCCGACAACGCAGCAGAGAATCAGGCCGCGCATCTGGCACGTCAAAAGCGGTTTACCGCGCTCAGCGGCGGCTTCTGGGTGGCAGGTTTTCTCTACCACATCGTCGAAACCGGCATGGGTGGTGCGCTCGGGCTATTCGCAGGGCACGGAGAAATGCCGATGCCACTCGCGGAAGCAGGGTTATTCGCGGTGGCAATTCTCTTCGGGGTCTGGCTGGTCGCGCCCAAGGCTTGGTCTTCCGCGCGACGGTTTTCCCCTGACATGAACTTGTTGATGGTGGTCGCAGTGGCGGGTGCCATCGGGCTGGGCGAATTCTTCGAGGCCGCGACGGTTGCGTTTTTCTTCTCACTTTCGCTTTACCTTGAGAGCTGGAGTGTGGGGCGGGCCCGCAACGCGGTATCGGCCTTGCTGGATCTGGCGCCGCCGACAGCTCGGGTGATCCGATCAGATGGCAGCGAAACCGATGTGCCTGCGGCAGAGGTCGCCGTGAACGATCGCTTCATTGTGCGCGGCGGCGACCGCATCCCCCTCGACGGTGAAGTGGTGGAGGGGGCGGGAGCCGTCGATCAGGCTCCCATTACCGGAGAAAGCGCGCTCGTGCCAAAGGAGCCGGGCGATGAGGTCTATGCCGGCACGATCAACGGCGAAGGCACACTGACGGTACGAGCGACCAAGGCAGCTTCCGACACAGTGTTGGCCAAGATCATCCGTCTGGTCGGTGATGCCCATGCCCGCCGCGCGCCGGTCGAGCAATGGGTGGCGAAATTCGCGCGCATTTATACACCCATCGTGATGGCGGTGGCGATCACCATCGCGGTGGTGCCGCCACTCTTGCTCGGCGGCGCCTGGGACTATTGGTTCTACAATGCGCTGGTCCTTCTTGTCATCGCATGTCCTTGCGCACTGGTCATTTCTACGCCGGTGTCCATTGTAGCAGCGCTGGCCGCTTCGGCGCGAGCAGGGGTGCTCATCAAGGGCGGCGCTTATGTCGAAGCGCCAGGGCGCACCACAGCGCTGGCGATGGACAAGACGGGAACGATCACCATGGGCGAGCCTGAGGTGGCGGCGGTTCACCCGCTGGGTGAAGCCTCCGCTCGCGAAATCATCACGCTGGCAGCCAGTCTGGAGGCGCGGTCCTCGCACCCGCTGGCACGCGCCATCCTCGCGCGCGCAGAAAGCGATGGTGTTTCCGTGTCTGCCGCAGAGGACACGCGGACCGTGCCTGGGCGCGGGCTCGAAGGACGCGCCGACCGGCGCGCGATCTGGCTCGGATCAGATCGGTTTGCCCAAGAGAAAGGTTTCAGCAATGCCATTCCGGCGGATCTTCGGGACCGGATCGAAGGGGCAGGCAGCACCCTGGTTGCCGTGGGTGACGAGACCGGCGTGACCGGCGTGCTGGAGCTTCGTGACCGCATTCGCCCCGATGCAAAGGGTATCGTTGCGCGTCTGCACGCGCAGGGTGTGAAGACAATCGTGATGTTGACGGGCGACAACGAACGCACCGCACGTGCGGTGGCGGCCGAGGTCGGCATTGACGAGGTGCGCGCCGAACTCTTGCCAGAAGACAAGGTGAAGGCCATCGAGGAACTGGTGGAATGCCACGATATGGTGGCGATGATCGGCGACGGCGTGAACGACGCGCCCGCAATGGCGCGCGCGCATTATGCCATTGCCATGGGGGCTGTCGGATCGGATGCGGCGATCGAAACGGCAGATATTGCACTGATGACCGACGATCTGGCTCGAGTGCCGTGGCTGATTACTCACTCTCGGCGGACAATGACGATTATCCACCAGAATATCGGTATATCGCTGGCAACAAAGGCGCTGTTCGTCGGGCTGACCGCGTTCGGGATGGCCTCGATGTGGGGCGCCATCGCTGCGGATGTAGGCGTTTCCCTGTTGGTGGTCGCCAATGCGCTGCGGCTTTTGAACGGCCATCGGATCAAGGACGGGCCTTCGGGCGGTGAACCGGTGGGCGAGCAGATGGCGAAGGGAGCACTGGCGCACGGTCATTGATCCGACGTCTTCGGTAGAGTAACCTCTGGCACCAACAGACCTCGCAAAAAGGGGCGTCGAGCAGTGACAAACACCAGATTTCCACGGCGCGCCTTTTTGATGGGCGGATTGGCCTCCTTCCTGTCAGGTTGTGCCAGCAAGTTCCGGTCTTACAACGGACCCGAAGTGACCCGGCTACGCATGTATAAGGCACAGCGGTTTCTGGTTCTGGACGGGGTGGATGACGTCTTGCGGACCTATCCCATCGGATTAGGCTTCGCGCCCGAAGGTCACAAGCAGTTCGAGGGGGACGGCCGTACGCCGGAGGGCTCCTACGTGATTGATCGGCGCAACCCGGAGAGCCTCTTTCACCTGTCGATTGGCATCTCATATCCCAACGCGGCAGACATCGCTTTTGCGCAGGCTCAAGGAAAGTCGCCCGGTGGCGACATTTTCATCCACGGAGGACCGCGCAAGGGGATCGACCCAATGAATGTCCGCGACTGGACGGCAGGCTGCATCGCCGTCACTGACCGCCAGATCGAGGAAATCTATGCCATGGTCAGGGACGGGACACCGATCGACATTTACGCCTAAGGATCAGGTGAAGCGGCGCCGCAGTGCGACGTTGATCGCCTCAATGGCCATGACCATGACGACGACCGCAATCGTGACGCTGGCGGCCTTATCATACTGGAAGGATCTCACGTAGGTCTGGATGTAGAAGCCGATCCCACCCGCGCCGACGATGCCGAGGATCAGCGACTCGCGCAGGTTCAGTTCGAACCGGAAAATCGTGTCGCGGGCAATGACTGGGGCCATCTGCGGCCAGATCGCATGCCTGAGCCGCACGAGCGGTCCGGCGCCGGCGCTTTCCAGTGCTGCGATCGGCGCGCGGGACACGCCGTCGATCGCCTCGGCATAGAACTTGGCGAGCATCCCCGTTGCATGAAAGGCGACCGCGATGATGCCGGGCAGCGGCCCGAGCCCGACAGCGCCCACCATAAGCATGGCCACGAGGATCAGCGGCACGGCCCGGATAAAGGCCAGCAGCGCGCGCACAGGGCCGAACACCATGCGCGAGACCATGGTCTCGGAGGCGAGGATGGCCAGAGGGATCGACAGGATCACAGCGCCGAGGGAACCGAGGATCGCTATTCTCAGCGTTTCCGCGCTGCCCTTCCTGATCTCGGCCATCACTGTCGGATCGGGCGGGAACATCCGCCCGAGAAAGTCAGCGATCCGCGGACCGGCCGAAACGAGACGCGACAACTCGACATCGGTCGTGGCGAAGGACCAGAGGATTGCGCCTGCGATCAGGGTGCTGGTCGCGAAGCCGCCGAACCTGCGGTGGCCCATCAGGACACCGCCCGGAGGCCGGAACCGGGCATCGGCTCTGCCTCCCGGTAGAGAGCCGCCGTCGCCTCGTCCTGCAACTCGGATGTCGGCACATCGAACACGATCCGCCCGTTCCGCATGCCGATGATGCGCTGCGCGAAACGCCGCGCCAGGTCGGGCTGGTGCGAGGAAAACAGCGCCGTTGCGCCGCGCGCTTGCGCCGCCCCGGTCAGCAGCGCCAAGACCTCCCCAGCGCGGGTGGGGTCGAGGTTGCTCACCGGCTCGTCGGCGAGGATCAGCCGTGGCTCCTGCGCGAGACACCGCGCAATGGCCACGCGCTGCCGCTGGCCGCCGCTGAGACTGTCGACCCGGCGTTCGGCGAGATCGGCAATGCCGCAATCAGTGAGGGCTGTGCGCGCAATGTCGAGATCATGTGGCCTTGGCGACCCCAGCAGGGCGCGCAGGGGCGCCATCCGGCCTAGGCGGCCGTTGAGCACGTTGCGCAGAACCGTGGAGCGTTCGACCAAGGCGAATTCCTGAAATACGAAACCGGTATCAGGTCGGCTTGCGCGCGGCGGCGGTTGGTCTGGATCGAGCGGCGCACCCAAGACTGAAACGCGCCCGCGCCAGCCGTGGAGCCTGCCATCGAGCAATGCCAGCAGCGTTGTTTTTCCTGCCCCGGACGGGCCGAGCAAAGCGACGCTTTCGCCGGTCGAAATCGTAAGCGAGACTCGCTCCAGCGCCGGAACACTCCCGCCCGGATGGGCAAAGTTCAGGTCGTCGATCCGGATGGCGGTGGTCATTCCAGGAGCCCATATCGCCGTGCCATGTCGCGCACGCCGTCATAGGCGGCAGGGTCGGCCCTGACATAGCCGTCCGGCCCGTAGAGATAGCGCAGCTTGTCGCGGTTCTCGGGCTCGTTGAGCCGCAGCATCGCGTTGGTGAAGCGGTCTTGCACCTCGGCATCCAACCCGGGTCGCGCGATCACGACATGGCTGGGGATTGGCGGGCTTTCCGCGATCCATGTCACCTGTGCTTGCTGCTGCGGCGTCAGGAGCAGGTCGGCATACTGGCTGGCACCCGCAGCGTCGACCAGACCTTCGGCCATCGCCTGCATGGCCTGCTGATAGCCGCCTGCGAAGAAGACGCGGCCGAAGAATGCCTCCGCCGCGCCTGGGCCGTCGATCAGCCGAGCCTCGACGAATTCGGCGAGCGGGTAGAGATAGCCCGATTCCGAGATCGGATCGGCGAATGCGATGTCGCGTCCGCGCAGGTCTGCAAGCGCGCCGATGCCACTGTCGCGACGCACGAAAATGCGTCCCGTATAACTCGGCGCGTCGCGGTAGACCTCGGAGAGAAGCGGCACCGCGCCGATCTCGGCCTCGGCCAGAACGAAGGGCAGGGCGCCCATGAAGGAGATGTCGGCGTCGCCGTTTCTCAGCGCCTCGACCGCCGCCGCATGGTCGATGGTGACGAACCCTTCGACGGGGACGCCGATCTCACTGGCCAGCCAGCCGCTGATGGCCTCTATGTCGCCCAGGAGCTTCTCGGGGTTCTCCTGCGGGATGAAAGCCAGCCGCAACGCAGTGTCCTGCGCGGCCAGCGGGGTTGCGAGCGATACTGCGCCCGCAGCGGCCAGCGCCAACATCGTTCTGCGGTTCATATGGATCGCCATCAGAATGCCCTCTCTTCGATTGCGTCGGCTTCGGACTTGAACGCGGTCCAGCTTGTTTCGGCAGCCACCCAGTCATCAGTACGAACGGCGTCACCAACCTCGGCCAGACGTTGGGCCAACGCGTAGACTTCAGGCCGCGCAGCCAGGTTCGACATTGTGCTGGCGTCCGCCGAAAGGTCCGCGGCCACGGTGTCGGTCAGCAGCAGGATATGTTTTGCATCCCGCTGCGGCAGCAGCGTATCAAGCGTCGAGGCGAAGGTCGTCAGTTCGGAGAATGCCAGCCGGAAGGCGGTGTTCTCGGCGTCGAATGCCTCATAGGGCTCGTCCGCTGCGCCCACGGTCTCCAGATAGGCCGTCAGGTCGGCCCGTTCCGCTCCGGTCAGGCCGAGCGACTTCGATTCGTCGAACCAGTCCACGACAGCGGCCAGGGTCGGCAGCGACCCGTCGTGGAAATAGGGCGCGGTGTAGACGGTGCCGAGCAGCGTGGGTGTATCCATCGCACCGGTGCGGGCGCCATCGTAGGCCAACGCAACCGAGCCGATATCATGGGCCTGCCGGTCCAGGAAGTTCGTGTCCGGGACGTGGCAGCTGGAGCAGGAACGGTCGCCGAGCGCCGCGAAGGGTGTATTGAAGATCGCTTCGCCGCGCTGCGCTGCCTCGGGAGCGGCTTCGGTCAGCTGACCATCCGGTGTCAGCATGGAGTTGGGCAGGAAGTCGAATTCGAGCATGTAGGCGAGCAGAGCATCCAGCATGAAGGGCGTCGGTTCATCGCCGCCGAACTCGTTGACGATGACGTTGCGGGTGAAATCGCGCAAGGAGGCGAAGCGGCCATCGCGGCCGTAGGGCCCGGTGAAGCGCAGGCCACGGAGGCTGGGGATGTCAATCGGATCATCACGCCGGTCATTGAAGATCGGGTTGAAGAAGGCGCCATCGACATCGATCGCGCCTGGTTGATGGCTCGCACCCGGAATGAAAAGCCTCTGGTTAACGTCCGATCGGTTGTGACAGGTCGAACAAGCGACCCCGAGACCCTGCGCCGGATTGCCAAAGATTTGCGCGCTGTCGAATAGCATGTCGCCATAGGCCACCAATGGCAGGTCGGTCTCGTCGATGCCCTGCTCCTCGAAATTGAGGACGAGGCGCGGCAGCGGATCCTGATCGAAGATGTCAAACCCCGGCGGCAGGCTAGGCGGCACCTCGATGGTGCGGCCACTCAGGACAACAGTTTCCGGCAGCGCGCTCAGCGTCCGGCGCGGCGCGAAATCGTCAACGAGGTAATTCTCGGCGAGATAGAGGGAGATGACTTCGCGCGCGGCTTCCATGGTTTTGCGACTCGCGGGTGTGGCACCAGCACCAAGAACACCGGCGGAACCTGTGCTGCTGTTGAGTTCCAGCCAGGCGAGGCCGATGCGTCTCGAAGCGTCGGGATCAGCAGCCGCGATACCGTCCGCGAACGAGCGATAGAGTTCTCGGGCTGTCCGCACGGCCTGCTGCGCACGTGCAGGGTCGTCGGCCATGACTGCTCGGTCCAGTTCCTCGTCGATCCGGCGCGCGATCAGCCGCGTCGCCTCGGCAAAGACCGCCTGGCGGTCTTCGCGAGTGATGGCGTCCAGAAGGGGGGCGGGTCCGATGTCGCTGTTGCCGTCCAGCCATGCCAATGCACCAACAGAGAATTCCGAACCCCGGTAGGGTTCGGCCCAGGCGGTCCCGACGTCATCCCAAGGCAGCGGTTCGAGATTTCCGAGGAAGAGAGTCAGCCGGTAGGCCGCCGCCTCGGGAAGCCATGGAGCCTCCTTGGCAGGCGTCGCAGCGACAGGTCCGGACAGGACGAGCGCACTTGCGAGTGCGACAATGAACGCTCCAAGGAATTTCTGAATCACCGCAGTCTCCGAATTCAAAAGTTAGACACGGCTAATTTATCTACCCTAAGCAAACAAGTTGTCAATCCTGCAGTTTCCCTGCAAAGTCCCAACTATGACAAAGCTGCAATCACAGGAACATGAACCGTTCGAAACTGTCGACAGGGCTCCCGAAGCACAGGCTGAGGGGTTCGCGACCGTGCGTCAGGCACATGAGAGCGAAATGGCGGAAGATTACGTTGAACTGATCGCCGAACTGATCGAGTCGCGCGGAGAGGCAAGGCCGGTGGAAATCGCCGAACGTTTTGGAGTGAAGCCGCCGACCGTGACCAAGAACATCTCGCGGCTCAAAGCTGCTGGCCTGGTGCGGCGGGAACCTTACCGCGCCATATTCCTCACGGATGCCGGTCGGGAGTTGGCCGAGGCCTGCCGCCGACGACACAGGATCGTCGTCGCGTTTCTCCTCAGCCTGGGAATCGACGAAGAGACTGCGGAACGCGATGCGGAAGGGATCGAGCATCACGTCAGCACGACCACGCTGGAGGCCTTCGAACACGCCCTCCTGCAATCTCAAAGCGGCAAGTAGCGCAGCATCAAGTTCTCGCGAAATTCAGAAAAGCAAGACTCAGGAGGCGGCGGCGTCAGCAGTCAAAGGCTGGTGGGTTGGCATTTGTTCTGATGGTCAACCTTAGTGCAGAAAATCGTTCGTGTCCTCTGAGCTTGGCCAGCCCGAGATAGTGTGCCCAAAATCTCTGACTGCGACGACGGTGCAGCGAGAATGTCGATCGCGGGAAAAGACGTGGATACAACCTTTGATTTGCTCCTCTGTTCAAAGCGCATAGACAATTGTCACCACCGTCGTCATGACGATGAAGAACATGACCAAGGCACCTATGGCGAGCGTCCGGCCCATGTCGCGGTTTGGCTCTGCTACTTTCAGACGCAATTCTTCGGCCGTTTCCGGAAACTCGAGCGCCGCGGAGTTTGACCCTCGCACCAACTCGTATCGTGAATTCCAGCGACGCACCTCGGCCGCGTTCCACCCGTTCATGACCAGAATGATCGCGGCGATCATCAGCATCGAGGACGGGACCCAGATCGTGTAGCCACCCATGGTTTCGTCGGACAGGGGATCGAGAAACCCGGTTCCCGCCGTTTGGTAGGAAGCATAGAGGCTCACCTCTTTGAGTGTCGTCAAGGAACCCAGAAAAATGTTTGAAACGATCACCGCGAAACCGGAGATCAGCCTTGCGCCGCGCCTCGCGCCCTCAGGGGGATCTCTCGGGTCGAAGAGCATGCCGAAATACCAGATCCCTGCCAGCACCATCGCAAAATGGGCGAACACCTCGATCGCCGCGATGCGCTGAGCAAGTCCGTAAAGCACTGGAATCTGCCAGATAAAGAGCGACGTGATGAGCGCGGCAGTGGCGGTTACCGGATGTGCCAAGAACCGAAATGCAAAAGATTTTCCAAGAGCGTCGAGGTATCGACGCCACCGTCTGTTCAAACCGGCTTGCAATAATCGCCACGGCTGAGAGACCGCGAAGAGTAGTGGTCCTGCAAGGCGGAGGAGAAGGTGCTCCACTTGGTGCACCGAAAAGAGGCTATGCCCCAACGAAGCCAGAGGCGCATTTGTGGCCGCGAGAATGCAGGTCAAGCCAGCGAGGAACAGGGCTTGCCGCCACATAGACACCGTCCCGCGAATGCGAGCGGATCGCACGAGGCCGCGCATGTAGACCCATGCGGCCAAGCTGACGGAAACAAGGGACACTGGCGAAATCGCATACCCAAACGGGTCGAAAAGGAGGAAGTAAGTGATCATCGGCTCCTGTCATTTTGTATTGTCGGCGTATCGACGGATACCGGTGAAAGTCGGGATGTTCCCACAGCGCCACCCCGGGCCAAGGACAGATCAGTGGACATCGTGAGATATTTGCCCTGCATCCACATGAGAAAAAGGTTTTCATAGAAACGTGAGAGCGGGTGGCCGGACTGACCGGCTGGCGCGATGAAATAGGATCCGGCTTCTTCCGAAAACGACATGACCGCCTGAAAATTGGTGCCCGCGCTGGCCGCGAAGGGGCGGTCATTGTCAGAAGATAACAGCGTTGCAATCAGTGTGTATGGATCGCCCGAAGATGGGGCTTCGAGAGACAGCAGATCGCTGATGATCCCACTCGATCGGATTGGCGCCCACCCCATATTCAAAGCGTGTGCTTCGCCCCAGACCCAATCTGACGGATCGGGTCCGTAGCGGTCGACAAGCCAGCCGATGGCATCATCCAGGGCCGCACGAACCTGATCCTGGCAGGTCTCGATGCGGGTGGACGGGCGGATGTCGCACCAGATTGCGCTCCCTCCGCGATCTGAAAGCACCGCAAATAGGATATCGGCATTTGGCCTGGCCCAGACCGTTGTCGCGGATGGAAATTCATCCTGAAGTATCCGTTTTTGCAACGCGCGCGCCCAGGCCCAGAACACGAGCGGTTCCGGTGAAAAGCGATCCATGTCGCCATTCCATTGGGCAAGTTGACCCAGAATATCGCCGCGAAACTCATCTGCGCGGTTCTCTTCGAGAGCGCCTGCGGAACCCACGAACCAGAGCTCTTTTGCCATTATAGGAAGAAGCGCCCGCGCGGCAGTGCTGACCGTGTCGCGCTGCGCCGCAATCGCGCCCTCGACCGAGAATATCGGTTGCCGCACATCAAGAGCTGCCAGACGGGCGTCTCGAAACGAGAAAGGCGTTTCGACCTCCCTGTCAGGCCAGCGAGCAAGGATTTCTCGGCCGATGGCAAGAATCTCCAATCCGGCTGGTGCCAGGTTCATGCTTGCGTCCATAGCATCGTTCACATCGGCGGACCGCGCCAGACGGTCAAGCATCATCAGAAAATTGCCGGCCTTGGCAGCGGTGGGACTCACTGGCTCTTTAAGGGCAGTCAGTGACAGAGATCGGAACGCCCAAGCGACGCGTTCGCTGCGACCGACGACAATGAAGGGCACACCCGGCATTGTAGCCCCAATCGCGGCTCCGGTCGGGAGTTGAATATCCGCCAGGTACCATTCAGAAGGCAGCGATAAGGGGCCACGTATATCGGCGGCGAGAATTGGTGCTCCCGAAGCTGTTCTGTCTCCAGGCAACGCCCAAGCATCGAGGCTGACCTTGGGCGAGGTCACAAACAGCTCGGGCAAAAGAGGTCGATCTGACAAGCCGGACAGGTCACTCTGGCGTCTCTCGGGTTGAAGATCGTTCAGAAACGCTTGGGCAAGTCTGAGACTATCGACGGGTCTCCAGGCAGCGATCATTCTCTCATCCGCGATCAACAGATCGGGTGAGCCTCTGCCGCGCCCGCCTTCGGATACCAGACCAAGCCACGCGTTGACACCAGCGGCATATGCGTCGAGCGCTTGGGCTGTCGAAGGCTCGACTTCGATCGTCTGGTCAAGTGGCAACAAGGCTTGCGCTGCCCGCCTTGCCCTCAATAACTGGCCAAGCCTGTCCTGAGCGTGAACGAAACCAAGCGCGAAATAGGCGTCCGCAGCGGAGTCTGCAGAAATGTGCGGTATGGCCGCAGCATCTCGCAGAATATCGACTGGACCTTCGATTCCCGCAACACTGAAATCCTCGTCATAGTCGGGGACGGAGGCGCGCAAAAGAAAGTAGACGACACCGGATACGGCCAGTCCTGATGCAAAAATCGCCAGGAGCAAGTACAGTAATATGTTGAACAGTCGTTTCAATTCGTTGCCGGTGCCAAAGCAATCTCAAGACGTGATGCGCAAGAGGATCACCGAGGCGAAAAAAGCGAGTAGGCCGAAAGCAATACCGAAGCCTGTCGCGTATTGAAGTATATCCAGGCGGTTCCCTTTCTGCCGTTGCGCCAGATAGCCACCCCAGAGCGCCCCTCCGACAAAGCCTGCGAGCACCAGCATCACGATTCCTCCGATTTTGATTTTTCTGAATTGAAACGTCGTCTGGCCGATCCGACGGTAAAGGCTAAGGCCCAGACCGCACAGATGAGCGCCAGCGATGTCCAATCACCGAAACGTGCGTAAGGTGTAGGCGCAAGCGCTGTCGGCAGGGTGGCATCTATGACTCCAGTTTGTCCGGTCTCGAGGCGCGCGATGATCTCTCCCTTGGCGTCGATGATCGCGGAAATCCCCGTGTTGGCCGCCCGGACCACAGGAAGCCCTTCTTCGACCGCGCGCATGCGCGCGGAGGCGAGGTGCTGCTCGGGGCCGATGCTGGTACCGAACCAGGCATCATTTGTTGCGTTGAAAATCCAGTCGGGGCGAAAAAGGTCATCGACCACCTGGCCCGGAAAAATGATCTCGTAACAGATCGCCACCGCGACCAGAGGCGCACCCGGGATCGCCAGCGTGCGTGGCCCTGGTCCTGGCGTGAAATCGCCCAAACCTTCGGTGAGCCGCTCGATCGGCAGCCAGCCTCTCAGGGGCACATATTCCCCGAACGGAACAAGATGATGTTTTGCATATCCCGTCAGAATTTCGCCGTTGCCGTCATAGGCTTGAACCGTGTTGAAATATCGGGTTTCCCCATCGCCCTCTACGCGGTCAGGCACTCCTGTCAAAAGGATCCTGCCGTCTGGCAGAACCGTGGATAACCGCCTGCGCGCCAAGGCGTCCTCGTCCAGAAAACCGGGAAAGGCCGTTTCCGGCCACAGCAGCAGGTCGAAGCGTCCAGGTTGCGCAGACAAGCTCAAGTATTTTTCCAGTGTTCGCTCGCGGCTGCCCGGTGCCCACTTCTCGACTTGCGGCACATTGCCCTGGACGATGCGCAAAGCGATGTCCGTCGGCGGCACATCCGTCCCTGAACGCAGCGCGCCGCCACCCCAGAGGCCCATCACCGCAGCGGCGAAGAGCACGAGAACAGGCACGCGTCTGTTTGGTGCCGCCACAATCAACACACCGGGCAACAGCCCGATAAAGACCGTGAGAAAGCTTAGCCCATAGCTTCCGACCCAGGCGGCCGGTTGGCGCAGGGCGGCATGTT
>NZ_JBLWVF010000029.1:0-22877 GCF_048268605.1 Primorskyibacter flagellatus | reverse complement strand
TGTTAACGAAAACAGGTGGGTCAATTTTACGCGCTCATAACCCACCCAAGTGGGTCAATTTTGCATGCCGATTCACATCCGAAAGAAGAAAGTTGTCGCCCCCTTGGCTATTTAAGCGCTTGAAGGCATCAGATAGCTGTGGATGTATTGGAATTTCGCGCCATCCGGCATTGGTCTTGCCATCCCTTATCTGAAAACGATCATCCGAAATATCACCCAATTTCAGAGAGCACAGTTCTTCGATGCGGCATCCAGTCCACATTGCACACCAGATCAGATCACCTAATTGAGTGTCACCCTTATCGTAAGCTGCCCTCCAAGTGCGTACTGCCTGTGCAGCGGTAAACGGCGCTCTTCTCGTGTGGGCAGAGTTCCTTGTCGCCTGCTTCTTGGTCGGACTTACTCCGGCGAAGGGGTCAATTTCGTCGGCCACGATTTGAAGGGTCTGGAGATATTCCCAGTAGCCTTTGCAAGCGGAAATGATACGCCGAACAGTTGCAGCCGACAGCCCTTCACTCTGTTGGAGTTGATCGACCCACAGTCGGCTACCTTTTCTTGTTACATCACTGCTGTAGGGAAAGCGCTTGGCAAACCGGGCCACGTCAGACCGTTTCATGTCTAAGGTCTTTTGCTTCTGTCCAGTTAACGTTGAAATCCAAGCGTCCAGCTTTTCATTCGTGCGGATCGTTTTCCCGGTGACAAAAGCAACAAAGCGTTTTTCTGCTTCTTCATTAGGGAATTTCACGCCATCTAACGCGTCATCGAAGATGCTATCTAGCTCTTTTCGCGCTTTGCCTGTGGAAGACAAATACTCTTCTCGCCATTCTTCGGAGAGAAGTTGGTTTTCGGCTTCGGGGTTGTTCTTGGCGCTTCTAGCCAGTTCGATTAACTGCTTCCAATGAGCCACGACTGGTCCGACACGTTGTTCTGCTATTGTTAGACTGTCAGTTTCAAGGCTCTTCACAAATCTAGCGCGTCCATCAAAATGCCTCCTGACCTTCTTGGGGATATCAATAGTTGCATACCAGCGACGGTAACGCTGCTGAAGGTAGCGGGGGTTTCTCGTTTTAGCCATATTCCACACATGTTTTCCACACAGGTTTTTGCTATTTACCTATATAATTCAGTATTTAAAAGGGTTTTGTGAATTTGTCGGAGACTCCCACCTCCTCCGCCATCACCACATTTTGATTGATTTACATAGGTCACCTAGGGTGGCGTTTTTGCTTTGCATGGTTGGGATGGCGTGGTTTCTTTTTTTCGTTGGCTTTCTTTCGATACCGCGCGTGTGCTTTCCTTTGACGGTATGGAACGTGGTATTTTTGAAATGGCCCTGTCTGGCAAGTTGACCAAGAAGCGGGTGGAGAAACTCGGGCCGGGACGGCATGGCGACGGTTCTGACCTGTATCTGGTGGTGGATCCGTCCGGCGCGTGGCGCTGGATCGTGCGCGTTGTGGTCAAAGGGCAGAAGAACAAGTAAGGCGGATCGCTTCTGACAGACTGCGGTTTGGTCGGTGCAGACACCAGCCTTGCCCGAAATGCGGCGGTGCCATGATCGTAATTGAGATCTCTACCCGTGGCCAAACCCCGACATCCCGTGCTCCACCATGGGAGGACGCAGCATGATACAACGCAAAGGCCCGACCCTGTCTTGTGCAGGTATCGGCACCCTCTGTGCGGCCATCTCACGGAAATCTGCGCTGCATCAGGCCAATGGCGGGAAGATCGAAAGCCAGTCAGCCATGCCGGGCCAGAAATACCACCTCATGTGCACTGCCTTTCATCACGCAGCCGCTCGGTTTGCTCATCACAAAATGCAGCCGTAAACCAAAATCCCCATAGCACAAAGAACTGCCCGCGCTTTCCTCCTTGTCAGGCTTGTCGCCGCTACAGCTCTCGCTGACAGCTGCCAAAAGCCTTAAACAAACCGGACTTGCGCAGTTGCGGCTTTTGCTGACGCAGCATTGCCTCGCATACGCAGCGGGTCTTTCGCCGCGACGCCGCCCATGTCGTCAGAGCGGTTGTTGAACCCCCTCGACGGGGGTCGATCTCGAACTGACCTTTCGCCGCGAGCCGCTGAAACTAACAAGGAGCCGGACTTGGTGTCCGTTCGCCGAGTGGAAGGCGAGGTCCGCTTTACCACGATATGTGCAAGTCCGCCTTTCCGGTCGAGGCTAAAGTACAGTATCGATGGTTACGCCTATTGAAACGCGCCCTCACTGAACCAGCGCACAAAGGCGTCTACAGAGTGAGAGGGTCGGCCCCGTTCAGCCACGAGGGCATAGTGGCGTTCTTCCGGTCTAAGACGGGCCAGGTCCAGTTCAACCAATCGGCCATCCGCAAGGGGGCGGTCCAAAAGGCCGGTCCAACCGAGCAGTACACCCTGACCCGCCATGGCCGCATAGGCCGCGTCCGAATAGCTGGTGAAATTCAACCCCGCCTGGACAGAGGGTTTGCTCACCCCGATTTGCGACAACCATTGCGACCAGTTTAGCCAGCTGGGTTCCGGAGCGTCGCTTTCTATCAATGCCACATCTGTCTGATGCATCAGATCGTCAATAGAGATACCGTTAAGCCGTGATGCGATCTCGGGGGCGCAGACGGGCACGACCGTTTCTTTCAGCGATCCGACAATCGACATGCCGTCAAACGGGGGCCTTCCATAGCGGATGGCCATGTCGATCGTACGATCACGCGGCGCGCGCCAGTCATCCTCAGAGATGACCCGCACACCGATTTGCGGCGCAGTTGCACGAAAAGAGGACAAAATCGGCAGCAGCCGGAAATGCGCAAAGGCGACGGACACGCTGACGGTCAGATCGATGTGGGTTGTGCGCAGTGCGGCGATGGTATCGGAGATCCCGTCGAACCCGCATTTCACCGCATCATGAAGCGACTTGCCGCCGACGGTCAGGCGGACGCGGCGGTTGGCGCGCTCGAACAGCGCGAGGCCCAAATCCGTCTCGAGCGCGGCAATCTGGCGGCTGACGGCGGCCTGACTCACCCCAAGCTCGGCCGCCGCCTGAGTGAAGCTTTCGCGTCGGCCAGCCGCTTCGAACGCCACAAGCGCGGTCAGGGAAGGCACACTGCGACGGATAGGATGGGGCATTGTACTCTCCGGTGAACGGCATCTTATCCATAACCTGAAGGTATGGATTTGCGTTCATTTGTGCGGTTGTCGAGTGCCCCTGTCAAGCGCACTATTATCGACAGGAATCCCCGTAACGACAGCGCGCACGACGCTGAGGAGGCATAATGCTGGATCATGGAACCCAACGCTCCCAAGATATCGCCACGCTGATCGCATCACGCCGTCCGGGCCATAGTCTTCCCGCTGCGCTTTATACGTCAGCGGAGGTTTGGCACGCGGATTGCAACACGATATTCGGGCGGCACTGGATTGCCGTGGGCGTGACATGCGACGTGCCCGAAGCGGGGGATGTCATGGCCCTTGATATCGGGCCAGTCTCTATCGTGATCCTGCGCGATGACGACGACAAGCTGCGCGCTTTTCACAACGTGTGCGCACATCGGGGTGCCCGTTTGGTGCCACCGGGCCGGTCGGTCGTTGGAAAGCTCGTCTGCCCTTATCACCAATGGACCTATGATCTTGACGGGGCGCTGGCGCGGGCACCGCATATGGGCATCGATTTCGACCGGTCCCTGCATCACCTCAAGCCCGTCGCTCTGCGCGATATAGGGGGGCTTTTGTATGCCTGTCTTTCGGATGATCCCCCGGCAGATATCGAGGAACTGGCGGCGGTGGTTGAACCGCGTCTGGCAGCCTATGACCTACGCAACGCCAAGGTCGCCTTTGAACAAGACGTGATCGAGGAAGGAAACTGGAAGCTGACGATGGAAAACAATCGCGAGTGTTATCATTGCGCGTCGAACCATCCCCAGCTCAGCCTGTCCTTCCACGCCGCGGATTTCGGCTATGACCCCGAGGGGCTGACCGAAACCGAAAAAGCCGAGACAAATGCGCTTCTGGACGCCTATGCCAGCTACGAACAATACTGGCGCGACGAGGATATGCCCTTTGAGGCGGTGGAGCATACCGTCGGCTGGCCCACCAATTTCCGTACGCAACGGTTGATTATCGCCGGGCTTGGCGAAAGCCAGACACCGGACACCCGTGCCGCCGTGCAGATCCCCCTGGGTCAGGCGCGCAAGCCGTGGATGGGCGATGTACATCTGTGGGGGATCAATTCGTGGAACCACGTCATGTCTGATCATGCCGTCGTCTTTACTGCCTTCCCGCTGGGGCCGGACAGGACGTTGGTGCGCACAAAGTGGCTTGTCCATGCAGAGGCTGAAGAGGGCGAGGATTATGATCTTGAAACGCTGACTGCGGTCTGGAAAACAACGAATGCCGAGGATGCGCATCTGGTGGGGTTGGCCCACCGGGGGATCTGTTCGCCCGGTTACCGGCCCGGACCCTACTCCCGCTATACCGAACGTGCGCTGGATGAATTCGCATCGTGGTATGTCTCCCGCATGCAGGCAAACGGATACTAGATATGACCGAGGTAGACCTTGCAGATTGGGGCGCACGGCGGCGGCGGCGGTTCGCGCCAGACCGCTGGGGCACGCTTGTATGCCGCGCGGTCTGGGATGAAACAGCCGACATGCGCAGCTTTTTCCTGACGCCGCAGGACGGCAGCAGGATCGAACACGCCCCCGGCCAGTTCATGACGATTCGAATTGATACGCCAGAAGGCCGAATAGAGCGGTGCTATACCATCGCCTCGTCTGCCGCGCGCGACGGTGGGATCGAGATCACGGTCAAGCGGCAGGCAGGCCCCGGCGCGCGCAGGCTTCACGACGTGCTGGTGCCGGGGGAAAAGATCGAAGCCTTGGGTCCGTCCGGCCGTTTTGGACCGGCCACATGGCACGGGACAGCCTATGCGTTGATCGCGGCAGGCAGCGGCATCACCCCGATGTTGTCAATCCTGCGCACTGCCGCCGACCGGGGTATGGATCTGGATGTCGTGCTGATGCAGGTCGTGTCCACGCCGCAGGACCTTGTGGCCATGGTCGAGCTTGACGGGCTCGCGCGCCGGCTGCCCCGGTTGGTGCATCTACCCACGATCACGCGTGGCCCCGGCGGCATGCGCCCTGATCCCGATTTTTTGAACCGTGTCATTCCGGACTTCGCAACGCGCACAGTGCTGTGTTGCGGGCCCCAGCCTTTCATGGAAATGGTGCGCGCCGCTGCGCACGCCGCGGGCGTCCCCGATGACCGCTACGGCGAGGAAAGTTTCGATTTCTCCGCGCCCCCACCCGAGGCTCTTGCTGGGGGCGATGCGCCGAACCGGACGGTGACCTTAGCGCGGACGGGCCGCTCGTTCGAATGCCCTGAAACCGCCACGATCCTTGCCGCACTAAAGCAGGCAGGTCTGCCGCTGCCGTCCTCTTGCGCAAGGGGTATGTGTGGCACCTGCAAGACCTTCAAACACGCGGGCGAGGTCATCATGGCCCACGAGGGCGGCATCCGCCAGCGCGAGATCGACCGTGGTTTCATCCTTCCCTGTGTCAGCCGACCGCTGACCGACATCATCCTCGATTGCTGAAGAAAGTCCGCGCCATGAAAGACCACATCACCACCGACCCGCTGCTTCAGCCCTATACGCTCAAGCATCTGAAACTAAAAAACCGGGTGATGACCACAAGCCACGAACCGGCCTATCCTGAGGACGGAATGCCCAAAGCCCGCTACCGTGCCTATCACGAAGAACGGGCGAAGGGTGGTGTGGCGCTGGCAATGACCGCAGGCTCCGCTGCCGTCAGCCGCGACAGCCCGCCGGTCTTTAACAATATCCTGGCCTATCGCGACGAGGTCGTGCCCTGGATCCGCGAGCTGACGGATGCCCTGCACGAACATGGCTGCGCGGCGATGATCCAGCTGACACATCTGGGACGCCGTACCAACTGGAACAAGGGGGATTGGCTGCCTTCGATTTCGGCAGGCCCAGACCGTGAACCCGCTCACCGCGCCTTTCCCAAGATGGTAGAGGATTGGGATATCGAGCGCGTGATCGAGGACTATGCAACAGCCGCCGAACGGATGCAGGCCGGCGGCATGGACGGGATAGAGATTCAGGCCTACGGCCACCTGATGGACCAGTTCTGGTCACCGCTGTCAAACAAGCTAAGCGGCCCCTACGGCGCGGATACGCTGGAAAATCGGCTCCGATTTACGACAGATGTACTGAACGCAGTGCGCAAACGTGTCGGGCCGGAATTTATTGTTGGCATCCGCTATACTGCCGACGAGGTTCAGGCCGGCGGCATCACGGCCGAAGAAGGGATCGAAATTTCAAAGCTGCTGCGCGATACCGGGCAGGTCGACTTTCTGAATGTCATCCGGGGCCGCATCCATACCGATCCGGCGATGACGGATGTCATCCCGATTCAAGGAATGCCCTCGGCCCCGCATCTGGATTTCGCCGGAGAGGTTCGGCGCGCAACTGGCATGCCCACTTTCCACGCCGCCAAGATCCAGGATGTCGCCACCGCGCGTCACGCCATCGCCTCGGGCCTGCTGGACATGGTGGGCATGACCCGCGCGCATATGGCCGACCCCCACGTGGTGCGCAAGATCGAGGAGGGTCGCGAACATGATATCCGTCCCTGCGTCGGGGCGAATTACTGCCTTGACCGGATCTATCAGGGGGGCGAGGCCCTGTGCATCCACAATCCCGCGACAGGGCGGGAGCTTTCGATGCCCCACGTCATCGAAGCGGTTGCCGACCGCCGCAAGATCGTTATCGTCGGTGCCGGCCCCGCGGGGTTGGAAGCCGCGCGCGTCGCAAGCGCGCGCGGGCATGAGGTAGTCGTGCTCGAGGCGGCCAACCGCGCCGGCGGGCAGGTCCTTCTGACCGCGCGCACAAAACGGCGGGCCGAGATGATGCAGATCATCGACTGGCGCGTGGCGCAATGCGAAGCCGCCGGCGTTGACCTGCGCTATAATTTATATGCCGAGGCAGGGGACGTACTGGCCGAAAATCCAGACGTCGTGATCATCGCCACTGGCGGCATGGCCAACACTACCCTCTATGAAAGCGACACGCCGGATCACGTCGTATCGGCTTGGGATATATTAACGGGTGACGTGAAACCTGCTGGATCCCTGTTGATCTACGACGAAGCGGGCGACCACAGCGGACTTCAGGCTGCCGAGATGGCCGTCGCTGCCGGTTGCACGGTTGAAATCATGACCCCCGACCGCACCTTTGCGCCCGAAGTCATGGCGATGAACCTTGTGCCCTACATGCGCGCTCTGCAGCGCGATGAGGTGATATTCACCGTCACCAAACGTTTGCGCGGGGTACAGAAGGTCGGCAACCGGCTGCGCGCGGTCATCGGGACCGATTACTCCGACACAGTAGGGCAGGCGGACTACGACCAGATTGTCGTGAACTACGGTACAATGCCGCTTGACGGGCTTTACCACGACCTGCGGCCAGCATCGTCGAACGGCGGCGCGCTGGACCAAACGGCGTTTCTGGATGTCCGGCCACAAACAACGGTTCGCAACACGCAGGGCGCATTTCAGCTCTTCCGTATCGGGGACGCAGTCTCAGCCCGGAACACCCACGCGGCGATCTATGACGCGCTACGCTTGATGGTTGCCGTTTAGCAGCGAGGGCCGATTGCGGACACTCAATGCAGGGCGCAGCGTTAGTTTAAGAGGGCTCGCGCCTCGCTTTCGGCACCGTATCGCCGAAGATCCCTTTCAAATTGGCGAACGGCAAACGCCGCTCGCCAACCAGGATCAGCGTATCAACACGCTTAGCGATACTCAGGGCATCTTCCAACTCGACGCCGAAATAACACACTGTGCTATCGACCTTTGTATGGCCCAGCAGAAGTTGTACGGCGCGAAGGTTTGCACTTCCTTTGACCGCTTTGCATACGCTGCCGGTGTCACGCCAGCGAGGCTGGCATAGGGCGGTGGTGGTTGATATCGCGCTGAGCATCGCCGAGAAGATCGCCGTTTGAGTACCAGACGAACGGCGTATGCCATTCGTCTATTGAGACCGATCATAGGTTGAATTTGGGGCAGTAGCGCTGCGAGCCCTTGTTGAGCCGTCGAATTTGTACCGTTTATGCGCATCGGATGGCAAATGCCGCAGGATGAGATGTTTCGATGTCACACGGCGAAGAGAAAGCCGGCAGTTGATGCAATGTACCGCACCATTTTTCCGACATTGCCGGAAGAGTGACATCGTTGCCAAATGAACTGCGCTTCATATGCACCCACTTCAGACTCCTTTTGCGTGATCCCGTTCTCAGGCCGCATATTTTTTGTGCGCGAATCCACTGCAATGCTAACACGCAAAGCATTGCGACCGATTTTTCATCGATTTGTCTGTCGCGCATGGCCTCTTTGTCGCGAATGCCGTTACCCATTCGGAGTGCAGACAGACCTGACCATACTCGTGGTAGAGCGTGACAAGACAAAGGCGCATGAGATCATCGATGCGCTGATGGATGGTGGCTGGAACGATGTGACTGTCATCTCTTCCCCTTCAGCGCTCGAGCGCGCCGTGAAACAGCAAAACCCCGACATTATCCTGATCGACCTTGCGAACCCCGACCGGGACACGCTCGAACATTTGAGCCTTGTGTCCAATGCGCGCGGGCGGCCTGTTGCAATGTTTGTGGATCAGACAGATGCAGTGAAAACTCAGGCTGCCATTTCCGCGGGGTTAAGCGCCTATGTGGTGAACGGCTTGCAAAAGGACCGTATCAAGCCGGTACTTGAAACAGCGATTGCCCGGTTCAGGATGGTCACCAAGATGCAATCGGAACTGGACGCCGCTAAACAGGCATTATCGGACCGCAAGACCATTGACCGTGCCAAGGGGTTGCTGATGCTGGCCCGCAAGATTTCCGAGGACGAGGCCTATAATCTGTTGCGAAAAACCGCGATGGATCAGGGGCGCAAGGTCATTGACGTGGCAACCGCTCTGGTCACAGCGGCGGAATTGCTGCAATGAAAATGGCACCGGTGCATTGCGGCTACCTTCCCCTTGTCGATTGCGCGCCGTTGATCATTGCCAAGGAATTGAAGTTTGCAGCGCAGGAGGGGGTCGACCTGACATTGGCGAAACAGCCGTCATGGTCCGCGTTGCGTGACAGGCTGGCATTCGGGGAAATCGACTTTGCGCATATGCTTTCGCCGATGCCGGTTGCGATGACGTTGGGTCTGGGCGGCGTCCCGTCGGATATTGATGCGCTGATGGTCCTTTCAGTGAATGGTACCGTGATCGGCGTGTCGGATTCTTTGAGCACCAGGATGCGGTCAACGGGTTGGACCAACGGTTTCAACGATCCCGGGGCGACATCCAAGGCGCTACTTGCCACGATCGAGAATCCGTTGCGCATCGGTGTGCCATTTCCGTTTTCGATGCACCGGATGTTGCTGGAAACATGGCTGTCGCACGCGCCGGATTTCACCGCGAACAAGATAGAAATCGTGACCGTCCCCCCGCCAAAGATGGCGGAGGCAATGCACAACGGCGCGCTTGATATGTTTTGCGTGGGTGAACCGTGGGGGTCAGTTGCCGTGCAGCAAAGCGGCGCAGAGCTGGTCTTGCCGGGTGCCAGCATCTGGGAATTCGCACCCGAGAAAGTTCTGGGCGTGCGGCACAGGTGGGCTGAGGAAAACCGAAAACTGTGTCGCGCGATGATCCGTTCCATATATAAGGCGGCCCTATGGCTGGACCAGCCCGAAAACATGTCACTGGCCGTCGAAATCCTTGCACGGACCCAACATCTGGATCTGCCGGATCACGCGATTGAACCCGCCCTCACGCGCCGGATTGTCACGACAAATGGCGGTACGCCCAAACAGGTCGAGAGGTTTCTGGAATTCCATGGGGGAGCAGCAAATTTTCCCTGGCGCAGTCAGGCGGCCTGGATCGCCGACATTCTGGCGGGTTGGCACGGGCTGGACCGCGACAATGCGCGCGCTGCGGCCCGCAATTGTTTTCGCAGCGATATCTACCGCGAGGCATTGTCGCCGATTGGCATTGATCTGCCCGGTGCCTCGGAAAAGGTCGAGGGGTCAATGGGCGTTCCAACTGTGGTTGCTTCAACGAGGGGCGAGATGATTCTTGGTCCCGACCGGTTCTTTAGTGGCTCGGTTTTCGACTTTGCAGCAAAAAAAGTGCCTAATTAGGAAGCACTTTCTGCAACGCGGCAGGAAAATGCTGCAAGTGCACATCATGGCTCTGGCCAGGCGCGATTGTAGGCGCGAGGATCGCTAACAAGGCAAAGATGCCTGTGCCGGCTGACAATGCTGCCAGCCAGAGAATTAAAGAGCAAAGCCGCTCGATTACTGCATGCACCTCCTACCGCATGTGGCAGTCGTGCGGCTTTTTTCGTTTGCACCAGGACCTAACAAGCAGGGATCTCAACAATGAATGTTTTCAAATGGCTTCTAGCTTCCACCGCCTTGTACGCCAGCCCTGCCATGGCCGATTTGCTTGATCTTGAAAAAGATGAACTGACCTTCGGATTCATCAAATTGACCGACATGGCGCCTTTGGCCGTCGCCTACGAGAATGGCTATTTCGAGGATGAAGGCCTGTTTGTCACGCTGGAGGCGCAGGCAAACTGGAAAGTGTTGCTGGACGGTGTGATCGACGGCCAGTTGGATGGCGCGCATATGCTGGCAGGTCAACCTCTTGCCGCGACGATCGGATACGGCACGCAGGCGCATATCATCACCCCGTTCTCAATGGACCTGAACGGCAATGCGATTACCGTTTCCAACGATATCTGGGAGCAGATGAAACCAAACGTGTCGCTGAGGGAAGACGGGACCCCGCGGCATCCGATCAGCGCCGCTGCGATGGCTCCGGTTGTCGAGAAATACAAAGACGAGGGCATCCCGTTCAACATGGGCATGGTGTTCCCTGTTTCGACCCACAACTACGAAATCCGTTATTGGTTGGCGGCAGGGGGGCTTGAACCGGGCTACTATTCGCCGCGGGACGTGAGCGGCCAGATTGGCGCTGATGTCTATTTGTCCGTGACCCCTCCGCCGCAGATGCCTTCGACCATGGAGGCGGGCACAATCAACGGTTATTCCGTGGGAGAACCATGGAACCAGCAGGCTGTGTTCAAAGGCATCGGCGTTCCGGTCGTAACAGATTACGACATGTGGAAGAACAATCCCGAAAAGGTCTTTGGCATCACCAAAGAGTTTGCGGACGTAAACCCGAATACGGCTATCGCGCTGACCAAGGCTTTGATCCGCGCTGCAATCTGGCTGGACGAAAACGACAACGCCAATCGTCAAGAGGCGGTCGAGATCCTGTCGCGCCCGGAATACGTCGGTGCGGACGCTGAAGTGATCGCCAATTCGATGACGGGGTTCTTTGAATTTGAAAAAGGCGACCGTCGTTCGGCCCCCGATTTCAACGTGTTCTTCCGGTACAACGCGACTTACCCCTTTTATTCGGACGCGATCTGGTACCTCAGCCAGATGCGCCGTTGGGGACAGATTGCCGAACCGCAAACTGATGAATGGTTCATCGAAACGGCCAAGTCGGTCTACCGTCCAGACATCTACCTTGAAGCGGCCCGTTCGCTGGTGGACGACGGCATGGCAGTCGAGGCTGATTTCCCGTGGGACAGCGATGGGTTCAAAGCCCCGACACCCGCCGCAGATGTGATCGACGGCATTCCCTATGACGGTCGCACGCCGAATGCCTACCTCGAAAGTCTGCCGATCGGCCTTAAGGGCGATCAGGTCATCAAAGGCTCTGAAATCGTCAACTAGAGCACCAGCCGGCCGCGCGTGTTGCGGCGGGCAAACCGTCATGAATTGCACAAATCAAAGGTTCCGACATGACCGCCACCGACCCCGTTTCCCACGACATCGAAGCGCGCCGCGCCCGCCGTTTCACGCGAATAAACAAAGCCGACGCATGGTTTCAGGTATTGGGACTGGCTTGGCTGACGCCGGTATTGAAAGCCGCCGCAGGTGACAATCCGCGCGCGCAGCTGTCGGAAATCTGGCAGTTGCTGGGTGTTCCGCTTTTGGCAATCGCGATCTTTATCGGCGCATGGGCGGCGCTGGCCCCTACGGTGCAAACCTCTTTAGGGGCGATCCCCGGTCCGGTACAGGTCTGGGATCAGGCGTTGAACCTGAATGCGGACGCAGTACGTCAACGCCAGAAAGAGGCCGCCTTTTACGAACGACAGGACGTGCGCAATGCCAAGCTGATTGCTGATGGCAAAGAGGACAAGGTGCGCGAGCGGAGCTATACCGGCAAACCCACGTTCTACGCGCAAATCTGGACATCGATCAAAACAGTCTTCTTCGGATTTCTGATCGGATCGGTGATCGCCATTCCATTGGGTATAATGGCGGGCCTGTCTGCCACTGCAAATGCGGCTATCAACCCGATCATCCAAATATTCAAACCAGTCAGCCCGCTGGCTTGGTTGCCGATTGTCACAATGGTTGTGTCGGCGGTCTATGCCACCAACGACGGCATGTTCACCAAGTCATTCCTTGTGTCCGCAATCACCGTTACGCTTTGTTCGCTTTGGCCCACGTTGATCAACACCGCCCTCGGTGTTTCGTCCATCGACAAGGATCTGGTCAGCGTTTCCAGAGTTTTGAAAATGAATACCTATACAAAGATCACTAAGCTGGTTCTGCCGTCTGCGTTGCCGTTGATTTTCACCGGGCTGCGATTGTCGTTGGGGGTGGGCTGGATGGTCTTGATCGCGGCTGAAATGCTGGCGCAGAACCCCGGCCTGGGCAAGTTCGTGTGGGACGAATTCCAGAACGGTTCATCACAATCGCTCGCCAAAATCATGGTTGCGGTCTTTACCATCGGGATCATCGGCTTCCTGCTGGATCGCGTGATGTTCGCGCTGCAATCCATTTTCACCTTTTCAGAGAACCGGTAGGCCATCATGAGCATTCTCAAGTTTCAAAACGTATCCATGGGTTTTGGCGCAGGTACTGGCCGGATCGACGTCCTGAACGGCGTGACGCTGGAAGTGGAAGAGGGCGAGTTCGTTGCGATCCTCGGGTTCTCCGGCACGGGTAAATCCACGCTGATGAACCTGATTGCGGGCCTTGAGGTGCCTGACACGGGCACGGTTACCTTCAAAGGCGCACCGATCAAGGGGCCGGGACCGGAGCGCGGGCTGGTATTCCAGAGCTATTCGTTGATGCCGTGGCTCACGGTGGGCGGTAACGTGGGGCTGGCCGTGGATGCGGTTTTTCCCAAACTCTCCAAGCCGGAGCGTCAGGCCAAGATCGACCACTACGTTAATATGGTCGGGTTGTCCCATGCGATCACGCGCCGCCCGTCCGAGTTGTCAGGTGGTATGCGCCAGCGGGTATCTGTTGCCCGTGCGCTGGCGATGAACCCCGAAATGCTGCTGCTGGACGAACCGCTCAGCGCGCTGGATGCGTTGACCCGTGCGAACCTAGCCGATGAAATCCTTGATATATGGGAGACCGACAAAAAGACCTGCATCCTGATCACCAATGATGTGGACGAGGCGATATTGCTGGCAAACCGAATCATTCCGTTAAACCCCGATGGCACTTTGGCTGATCCTGTTACCGTCAACATCCCGCGCCCGCGTGATCGCGCAGCGATGAACGATGATGCGACATTCAAGGCCCTACGTGTGCAGGTCACCAAATACCTGATGGATGTGGGTATCGCCGCCAAGGTCGAGGAAGCCCGCACCCTTCCGAATGTGACACCGATCCATTCGCTGCCGGCCGCCGTCGCAGATGCGCAAAAGGACGGCATCGAAGAACGCTATCTGGTGTTCTCGCAACTGGACAAAGTCTACCCTACACCCAAGGGACCGCTGACGGTGGTCGAAGATTTCGACCTCAAAGTCAAAAAGGGCGAATTCATCAGCCTGATCGGTCATTCTGGGTGTGGCAAATCCACCGTGCTGACCATGGCGGCCGGCCTGAACCCGATTTCAAGCGGCGCGATCCGGCTGGATGGTTGGAACGTCGAAGGGGCGGATCCTGAGCGGGCTGTGGTTTTCCAGTCTCCCAATTTGTTCCCATGGTTGAGCGCCAAGGAAAATGTGGCGATCGGGGTCGACAAGGTGTACCCGCGCGCCAGTCGGGCCGAACGTCAGGACGTGATCGAATACTACCTCGAACGGGTCGGGCTTGCCGACAGCATGGACAAGCAGGCCTCGTCGATGTCCAACGGCATGAAACAACGTGTTGGCATTGCCCGCGCCTTTGCCTTGTCTCCCAAACTGCTGCTTCTGGACGAACCGTTCGGCATGCTCGACAGCCTGACCCGGTGGGAGTTGCAAGAGGTGCTGATGGAGGTTTGGTCGCGGACCAAGGTCACCGCCGTTTGTGTGACGCATGACGTGGACGAGGCGATCTTGTTGGCCGACCGCGTTGTGATGATGACCAACGGGCCACAGGCAACAATCGGTAAGATCACAGATGTAAAACTGCCGCGCCCGCGCACCCGTAAGGCGCTGTTGGAACATCCCGACTACTACACATACCGCGCTGAGGTCCTTGATTTCCTTAAGGAATACGAGCATGGCGACCCCGCCGAACGGCCTGGGGACGCCGACCATGAACCGAAATCCGAAAAAATTGCGGCGGAGTAAGATTATGACACAGAAACTTGTTGTTATCGGTGCTGGCATGGCCTCCGGCCGGGTGTTGGAGCATCTGTTTGAGAACGAATCCGGTTTTGAAGTGACATTGTTCAACGCCGAGGCCCGCGGGAACTATAACCGCATCATGTTGTCACCCGTGTTGTCAGGCGAAAAGACCTATGAGGATATCGTCACACACGATGCTGATTGGTACGATACCAACGGCGTGACCTGTCATTTCGGCACCCATGTCACAGCCATTGACCGCGTCGCCAAGACCGTCACCAGCAAAGCCGGAACAATCGCTTATGACAAGCTGTTGATTGCCACAGGATCCGCGCCTTTCATTATTCCGGTGCCCGGAAGGGACTTGCCCGGAGTTATCACGTACCGCGATCTGGATGATACCAATGCGATGATTGACGCCTCCAAAGCGGGCGGAAAAGCCGTTGTTATCGGGGGCGGCCTGTTGGGGCTTGAGGCCGCTGCAGGGTTGGCGGAACGCGGCATGGACGTCACCGTGTTGCACTTGATGGACCATTTGATGGAGCGTCAGTTGGACGAGGCCGCAGGGTTCCTGCTGCGCCGGGATCTGGAAAAGCGCGGGATTGCAGTTAAATGCCGTGCTTCGACAAGGGCGATCGTCGGCAAAGATCGGGTCGAGGCCGTCTTGCTGGAAGGTGACGAAACCCTTGAGGCCGATCTGGTGGTGATGGCCGTGGGCATCCGGCCCGAAACACGGCTGGCAACGGACGCTGGCTTAAGCGTTGCGCGCGGTATCGAGGTGAACACACAAATGCAAACCTCCGATCCCGACATCTTTGCCGTTGGCGAATGTGTCGAACTGGACGGTCAGTTGTTCGGGCTCGTGGCCCCGCTCTATGATCAGGCCAAGGTGCTGGCCCAAACGCTGATGGACAGCCCCGCCGTTTTCACACCCAAAGAGTTATCGACCAAACTGAAGGTCACAGGATGTGACTTGTTCAGCGCCGGTGACTTTGCCGAAGCGGAAGGGCGCGAAGACATCGTGTTTCGTGATCCGGCACGCGGCGTCTATCGCCGTTTGGTTCTGGAGGACGACACGATTGTAGGCGCTGTGATGTACGGCGATACCACTGACAGCAATTGGTTCTTTGGCTTGATACGCGACAAGACTGAAATCACGGATATGCGTGAGACGTTGATTTTTGGGCCAGCGTTTCAGGGGGGTGCCCCCTCGGACCCGCTCTCAGCCGTTGCAGCCTTACCGCGTGACGCGGAAATCTGCGGGTGCAACGGCATTTGTAAAGGTCAGATCGAAGATGCGATTACTGCTGGTGCGACTGATTTGGGTGCTGTGCGCACCACGACAAAAGCGTCAGGATCTTGCGGGACATGCACCGGATTGGTGGAACAAGTCTTGGCGGTCACGCTGGGTGATGACTTTGTGATCCCCGCTGCGCAATCCATTTGTACCTGTACGGACATGACCCATGAAGACGTCCGGCGCATGATCAAGTCGCAAGAATTGAAATCAATGCCCGCAGTTTGGCAGGCCTGTGGGTGGAAGACCTCCTGCGGTTGTCACATCTGTCGCCCGCCGCTGAACTACTATCTGCTGGCTGATTGGCCGCTGGAATATCAGGACGACCCGCAGTCCCGCTTTATCAACGAACGCAAACACGCCAACATTCAAAAGGACGGCACGTTCAGTGTTGTGCCGCGGATGTGGGGTGGCATCACCACGCCGGACGAGTTGCGCGCGATTGCGGATGCGGCCGACAAATTTGCCGTGCCAACCGTGAAAGTGACCGGCGGCCAGCGCATTGATTTGCTGGGCGTAAAGGGCGAGGATCTGCCAGCCATCTGGCAGGATCTGAACGCCGCCGGCATGGTATCGGGCCACGCCTATTCCAAAGGTCTGCGCACGGTAAAGACCTGTGTTGGCACAGATCATTGTCGTTTCGGGACGCAAGACAGCACCGGCCTTGGCATCAAGCTCGAGAAAACCCTCTGGGGGTCCTGGACGCCGCACAAGCTGAAACTTGGCGTGTCGGGTTGTCCGCGCAATTGTGCGGAAGCCACCTGCAAGGACATCGGCGTGGTCTGTGTCGACAGTGGCTATCAGATCAGCATCGGCGGGGCTGCAGGCATGGACGTGCGCGAAACCGAACTCCTGTGTCAGGTGCCGACCGAAGGCGAGGTGATCGACGTCATAAAATGCGTCACGCAGTTGTACCGTGAGAATGCCAAATATCTGGAGCGCATCTATAAATGGATGGCGAAAGTCGGACTTGAGTGGATACAGGAACAGGTCGCCGATCTGGAAAACCGCGCCACGTTGGTCGCGCGTTTCGAAGTGTCCCAATCGGTTTATCGCAAAGACCCTTGGGCCCAGCATGTAGGCAGAGCGGAGACATACCAACCCCTTGCAGACCTGACACTGGAGGCCGCAGAATGAACGACTGGATTGACATTGCCCCCGTCGAGGCGGTGCCGCAACGCGGGGCACGGCTGATCAAAACGGTTCATGGTTGTGTGGCGGTTTTCCGCACTGCCACTGACGAGGTGTTCGCACTCGACAATGCGTGCCCGCACAAAAACGGTCCTCTGGCAGAAGGTATCGTGCATGGTGCGTCGGTGACATGCCCACTGCACAACTGGGTAATTTCCTTGGAAACCGGCGTTGTGCAGGGCCAGGATGAGGGGCAGGTGGCGACCTATCCCGCCAAGGTTTCTGACGGACGTATCTATCTTGGTGCTGCATTCCTGACCAGACGGGCCGTTGCATGAGCCTAACCAAAACAACATGCCCTTATTGCGGCGTTGGTTGCGGTGTTCTTGCGGGCGCTGACGGCACCATTCAGGGCGACCCCGACCACCCAGCCAATTTTGGGCGCTTGTGTTCCAAAGGGTCTGCATTGGGTCAGACAATCGATCTTGAGGGCCGCCTGCTGCAGCCGCAAATAGGCGGGCGCAACGCCGGTTGGGACAAAGCCCTTGATCTGATGGCCGAAAAATTCAGCACCGCCATCCGCGATCACGGGCCTGACAGCGTTGCATTTTATGTATCTGGCCAGTTGCTGACCGAAGATTACTATGTCGCCAACAAGCTGATGAAGGGTTTCATTGGATCCGCCAACATTGATACAAACTCGCGGCTTTGCATGGCCTCGTCAGTGGCCGGGCACAAACGCGCCTTTGGCACCGACACTGTCCCCGGCACATATGCTGATCTGGAAGAAGCAGACCTGATCGTTCTGGTCGGATCAAACCTCGCGTGGTGCCATCCAGTCTTGCACCAACGGATAGCCGCCGCAAAAGAAGCGCGCCCGAACATGCGGGTTGTGAACATTGATCCACGCAAGACGGCGACCTCAGCCTTGGCAGATCTGCATCTACGGATCGTCCCGGATGGCGATATCGCGTTGTTCAACGGTTTGCTGGCGTATCTGGCAAACACCGGCGCACTTGATCTGGCCTATCTGTCGGATCACGTGGCCGGACAGGTGCCCGCCATCACGCAGGCACGTCTGGATGATCCGTCGGAAAGTGGTTTGTCCCAGGACGAACTTTCCCGGTTCTACAAGATGTGGGCAGGCACACAAAAAGTTGTCACGGTCTATTCGCAAGGCGTGAGCCAGTCCCGGTGCGGAACCGGCAAGGTCAATGCAATCCTGAATTGTCACCTTGCCACGGGGCGCATCGGCAAACCCGGATGTGGCCCGTTCTCTGTCACCGGACAGCCCAACGCGATGGGCGGGCGCGAGGTAGGAGGCATGGCCAATATGTTGGCCAACCATCTGGATATCGAAAATCCCGATCATCGCGCTCGCGTGCAGGATTTCTGGCGAAGCCCGACCATATGCCGGCGCGCAGGTCTCAAGGCAGTCGAGTTGTTTGAGGCCTGTGCTGCGGGAAAAATCAAAGCGCTGTGGGTCATGTCAACCAACCCTGCGGTCAGCATGCCGGATGCAGATGGTGTGGCAAATGCGATTTCGAATGTACCGTTTGTGGTCGTGTCCGACATTATGGCGCGCACAGATACCGGCGATCTGGCAGACGTGCTTTTGCCCGCGACGGGTTGGGGCGAGAAAGACGGCACCGTCACCAATTCCGAGCGCCGCATCTCGCGTCAGCGCGCGTTTCTATCCGCGCCCGAACAGGCCCGACCCGATTGGCAGATCATCTGCGATGTTGCTGACCGCATGGGTTGGAAGAACGCCTTTGACTTTGCATCCCCTGCCGAAATTTTTGCCGAATATGTCGCGCTCTCGACGGCAACAATGGATTTCGGTCGCGCTCTTGATCTGAGCATTTTTGCCGATGCCGATTACGCCAACCTTATTCCGACCCAGTGGCCCTGCAACGACAAGCGGTTCTTTGGGAGCGGTCGGTTTTATCATCCTGATGGCAAGGCACGGATGTTGCCCGTCAGCGTGCCAGTGCTTGGTGAGCGTGATACATTCATCCTCAACACCGGCCGCAACCGCGATCAATGGCACACGATGACCCGCAGCGGTAAAGCCCCGCGCCTTGGTGCGCATCTTGCCGAACCCTACGGCGAAATCCACCCCGAGGATGCTGCTCGTATCGGCATCACCGCAGGTGATTTGATCGAATTAAGCAGCCCCAACGGGACATCGACCGTGCGGGCCCTGATCACGGAGCGTACGGCAAGGCGGCAGTTGTTTGCACCGATGCACTGGACGCGCCAGCAAAGCAGTGCAGGGTGGGTGAACAACCTTGCAACCTCCGTCGTTGACCCCGTATCAGGGCAGCCCGCGTCGAAATCCAATCAGGTCACGGCGCGCAAATTCGATGCTAAATGGTTCGGTTACGCCGTGTCTCTGCATCCGATACGTCCCGATGGGGATTACAGTGCTGTTGCACGAACCCTGACCGGCTGGCAGGGCGAGTTCGCGGGCCTTCAAGCTCCGTCAAACTGGGAAGAACTGGCGCGTGGCCTCATGGATACGGGATCTTGCAGCGCGTCGGAGGTGTACGACCAACGCAGCCAACAGGCCCGCATCGCGTTTCATCTGGATGAAAGGTTGATCGGGTTGTTCTTTGCCAGCCCGACGCCAGTGTCATTGTCGCGCAACCACGTGGTTTCCCTGATTGGCACATCGACGCCGCCGCTTCTCGCGCTTGCCGGATACAGCGGCACCGACCAGCCCGACCCGGGCACTACGATCTGTGCCTGTCTCAACGTCGGCGTAAACACTCTGCGCGATGCGATTGCGGCCGGGGCGGACAGCGTCGAAACCTTGGGTGCAGCGACTTGCGCAGGCACGAACTGCGGATCCTGCAAGCCGGAACTGGCCCATCTTCTTGCACAGATGCGCACACCTATGGCCGCCGAATGACGCTGGCACCTTTTGTCCGTATTGTTGCTCAAGGCAAGGGCCGCGCAAGGGCCTTGACGCAAGACGAGGCGCGACAGGCCATGACACTGATCCTGTCGGGCAAGGCCGCACCCGAAGCCATTGGCGCGCTGTTGATGGTAATGCGCCTGCGCGGTGAGACCGATGCGGAAATTGCGGGCTTTACCGCCGCATTGCGCGCGGCAACGCCGACACTGGCCGCAGTTGATCTGGATTGGCCATGTTACGCGGCGGGTCGAACGCGCGGTGCGCCGTTTTTTGTGCTGGCCGCAAAGTTGGTTTCGCGGGCGGGATATTCGGTCGCGCTTCATGGTTGGAATTCCCACCAAAGCACGGCGGCTGACGTACGTGGCGTGTTGTCCACACTGGATCTTGAGGGCAACGGCTTGTCCTACCTGCCGCTCGAAACACTTAGTCCTGCCGCGTTCGGGTTGCTCAAGTTGCGCGATACGTTCGGCCTTCGAAGCTGCATCAACACGGTTCTGCGCATGTGGAATCCGACGGGCGCTGGGGCGTCGGTGCAGGGGGTTTTCCATCCGTCTTATCGGGGTTTGCAATCGCGCGCGGCGGCCTTGCTTGGCGACCAGAACCTGATGGTGATCAAAGGAGGTGGCGGCGAATTCGAGCGTCATCCCGGCAAGGAAACCGCCATCTTCGGTCTGCACCATGGCGTTGAATTGAACCAGTCGGCTCCTGCTGGTCTGACCGATACCCGTCGTCTGCACGAACCGGACCAAGCTGTCGATTGCGCGGCCCTTTGGGATGGATCAAACGATGATCCCTTTGCGGTTGCCACAGTCATTGGTACGGCCGCACTGGCCCTCTGGACTTTGGACGCAGCCGCGACCGTTTCGCAGGCGACCGAGGCGGCGACCAGACTTTGGCACGACAGACTTTCCCGATCGAGGAGGGCAGGATGAAGACCTTTCCCATGTTTCTGCAAATGCAAGGCCGTCGCGTCATCATTGCGGGTGGCGGAGAGCAAGCGGCGCAAAAATGTCGACTGATCCTCAAGACCGAGGCTGCCATAACGGTGCTCGCCCCGGTGCTTGATCCCGAACTGGCCGACTTAATTGCAGAGGGCCGGATCGACTGGCACACTGGCCCGATCCGCCCCTGTGATTTCGAAGGGGCCGCGCTGGTGTTTGTTGCGACGGGTTGCCGTGCCACCGATAGCTGTCTGCACATGCTGGCAAAATCCGCCGGAGCGATCGTCAATGTGGTGGACCAGCCGGATCTGTGTGACGCGTTGACCCCGTCGCTTGTAGATCGCTCGCCAGTTGTTGTTGCAATCGGTACCGAAGGCACCGCGCCAGTACTTGCCCGCCAGATCAAGACGCGACTGGAGGAAATTCTGGAACCGCGATTGGGCGATCTGGCTGCACTTGTAGGCCGGTTGCGTGAACACGCGAATACCCGACTTGCCCCACGCGCGCGGCGCGATCTTTGGCGTTGGGTGTTCGCGGGGCCCGCGCGGGATGTTCACAGGCAGGGCGGCGAACGGGCTGCGGCGAAAATGATCAAACACGCGATTGATACCGCAACATTCGGGGCCGAAGATAACGGTTCAGTTGCGTTGGTCGGAGCAGGGCCGGGGGCAAAGGACCTGATCACGATGCGCGGCGTCCAGCAGCTGCAAGAGGCAGACGTCATCTTTTATGATCGTCTTGTAGATCCCGAAATCCTTGACCTTGCACGGCGTGACGCCGAAAGGATCTATGTGGGCAAGGCGCCGGGGTGTCACCATTGGCCGCAAGACAAGATTTCGGGAGTCCTTGTCGCGGCGGCCCGACAAGGCAAGCGCGTCGTACGTCTCAAATGCGGGGATCCGGGTGTCTTTGCGCGTGGCGCCGAGGAAGCCGACGCGCTGAGCGCTGCGGGCATCCCTTACGAAATCGTTCCCGGCGTGACGGCGGCCAGTGCCGCATCCGCAGCGCTTGGCGGGTTCCTGACAGAGCGCGGGACCTGTGACACGCTTGTGCTGGCGACAGGGCAATCGCAAACGGCGGGCAAAAGCCTCGGCTGGATGAAAACCCTGCAACCGGGAACCCGCGTCGCCGTTTATATGGGCGTGGGGTCAGCTGGGAAAATCGCGCATGAAATATCTGTCGCGGGCCTACAAGACGTTATCGATATCGATATCGTATCGCGCGCGCAACAAATCGACCAGGTGATTGCCCGGTGCCGTGCGTCGAGCCTTGTGCGGACCGTCAAGGAGAGTGCGATATCGAACCCTGCGATCCTGTTTCTTACGTGGCCCCAGTCCACTGCTCAGGACGTGCAAAGCGAAAAAGTTGCGCAGTTGCGTTGATCCGGCGAAGGGCAGGTTCCGGAACATTCGCCCCGCCCAGGAATTCCTTGCAGAAGGCGCAATCAGTTTCTGCACCTGCGCAGGCGTCAGCCCGATCGATCCAGCTTCGCGCTTATTGATGTGCGCCGCAACGAATGGCCAGGTTGGATATTGGCCCCTGCCTGACGGAGCTATGATCGGCTCGACGACGATCGCGGCACCGCGGCAAAAATTTCTGCGCATGCAAAGGTCTTTTGCACGAGCACGAGCCACAACCGCGAAAGGCAGCAAGGTCCGCTGAGCCGACTTTTGAAACTGTCTGGATCGGGCAGATTTGGTCGGGCTCCTCTACCAAGTGGAAAAGTGAAAACGCGCTTTGGGAAGCGTGTTTCAACTTCTCAAAGGAATGCTCTTTGACCATCATCGCACAACCCCAGACGGACCGCCCGGATCCGACCGTGATCGCCGCGCGGAACGACGCGTTCCGCAAGCTCGCGTGCCTCGGGGTGTGAATCGGCATGCAAAATTGACCCACTTGGGTGGGTTATGAGCGCGTAAAATTGACCCACCTGTTTTCGTTAACA
>NZ_JBLWVF010000028.1:0-23755 GCF_048268605.1 Primorskyibacter flagellatus | reverse complement strand
CGGTCGAGATCGTGATCCCGCGCGCCTTTTCTTCCGGCGCGCCGTCAATCTGGTCATACGCTTGGAAGTCACCGAAATATTTCGTGATCGCAGCCGTCAGCGTCGTCTTGCCGTGGTCCACATGGCCAATCGTGCCAATGTTGCAATGCGGCTTAGAACGCTCAAACTTTTCCTTTGCCATTTTCCTGGCTCCCTTCTGTATCGGATGGTGGGATGAAACCCCACCCTACGGTGGTGGGTAGGGCGGGGTTCACCCCGCCACCCGGATTATGCGTATTTCGACTGGATCTCTTCCGAGATGTTCTGCGGCACCGGATCGTAGTGATCGAACTGCATCGTGAACTGCGCGCGGCCCGAAGACATGGAGCGCAGGTTGTTGATGTAGCCGAACATGTTGGCCAGCGGCACCATGGCAGCGATCGCAATGGCGTTGCCGCGTGGTTCCTGCCCGGTCACCTGCCCCCGACGCGAGGTCAGGTCACCGATTACGTTGCCGGTATAGTCCTCAGGTGAGATCACCTCGACCTTCATGATCGGTTCCAACAGCTTGGCACCGGCACGACGAAGACCTTCACGCATGCACATCCGGCCCGCGATCTCGAACGCCAGAACACTGGAATCCACGTCGTGGAACTTACCGTCGATCAGCGCGACCTTGAAGTCGATGACCGGGAAGCCTGCCAGAGGACCGGAGTCCATCACCGACTTGATGCCCTTTTCGACGCCGGGGACGTATTCTTTCGGAACCGCTCCACCAACGATGCGGCTTTCGAACGAATAGCCTTCGCCCGGCTCTGTCGGCGAGATGATCATCTTGACCTCGGCGAACTGACCAGACCCACCCGATTGTTTCTTGTGGGTGTAGGTATGCTCGATCTCGTGGCCGATGGTTTCACGATAAGCCACCTGCGGCGCACCGATATTGGCTTCGACCTTGAACTCGCGCTTAAGACGGTCCACCAGAATATCGAGGTGAAGTTCGCCCATGCCCTTCATGATCGTCTGGCCCGATTCCTGATCGGTTTCGACGCGGAAAGACGGATCCTCGGCGGCAAGACGTGCCAGACCGGCAGACATCTTCTCCTGGTCGGCCTTTGTCTTGGGTTCGACGGCAATCTCGATCACCGGATCGGGGAATGTCATCGTTTCCAGAACCACCGGTTCCTTGACGTCGCACAGCGTATCCCCGGTGGTGGTGTCCTTGAGACCCGCCAGCGCGATGATGTCGCCCGCAAATGCTTCCTCGATTTCCTCGCGGTCGTTCGAGTGCATCATCATCATTCGACCGACACGCTCTTTCTTGCCTTTGGTCGAATTCAGGATCGAAGTGCCCTTGGACAGAACGCCCGAATAGATGCGGGTGAAGGTCAGGGTCCCGACGAACGGGTCGTTCATGATCTTGAACGCCAGACCGGCAAACGGCATCGTGTCATCCGCGCGGCGCGGAATATTGCGGGTTTCCGTCTCGTCACCGGGCTTGAAGCCCATGTAATCAACAACGTCCATCGGGCTGGGCAGATAATCCACAACCGCGTTCAGCAACGGCTGGACACCCTTGTTCTTGAACGCCGAGCCACACAGGATCGGCACGAACTTCAGACCAAGCGTACCGGCACGGATCAGACGACGCAGCGTCGGAATGTCAGGCTCTTCACCTTCGAGATAAGCCTCCATCACGTCGTCATCCATCTCGACAGCGATCTCGATGAGATTGGCACGCCATTCGTCGGCGGATGCCTTCAGGCTTTCACGGATCGGCTGACGAACCCAGGACGCGCCCAGATCTTCGCCTTTCCAGACCCACTCTTCCATGGTGACAAGATCAACGATGCCTTCCAGCTCGTTCTCGGACCCGATCGGAATCTGGATCGGGGCCGGGACAGCACCGGTGCGGTCCTTGATCATCGCGACGCAGTTGAAGAAGTCGGCGCCGATCTTGTCCATCTTGTTGACGAAGACGACCCGCGGAACCCGGTACCGATCGGCCTGGCGCCAAACGGTTTCGGTCTGCGGCTCGACACCCGCGTTGGCATCCAGCACCGCAACGGCACCGTCAAGCACGGCCAGCGAACGCTCGACTTCGATGGTGAAGTCAACGTGGCCGGGCGTGTCGATGATATTCATCCGGAATTTGGTGCCGTCGGTACCTTCGGCGGAAGGATCTTCCTGCCACTGCCAGAACGTCGTGGTGGCGGCGGACGTGATCGTGATGCCACGCTCCTGCTCCTGCTCCATCCAATCCATGGTGCCGGCCCCGTCATGGGTTTCGCCCATCACGTGATTCTTGCCGGTATAGAACAGAATGCGTTCCGAGCAGGTTGTCTTGCCTGCGTCGATATGCGCCATGATACCGAAGTTGCGGTACCGTTCGAGGGGATATTCGCGTGCCATTGGGCTTACGTCCTTCGGATTTAGTTTACCAGCGGTAGTGGCTGAATGCCTTGTTGGCATCGGCCATCTTGTGGGTGTCTTCGCGCTTCTTCACGGCGGTACCACGGCTGTTGACCGCATCCAGAAGCTCACCTGCAAGGCGCTCTTCCATGGTGTGCTCGTTGCGATTGCGGCACGCAGTGATCAACCAGCGGATGGCCAGCGCTTCGCGACGCTCGGGGCGCACTTCAACGGGCACCTGATAGGTGGCACCACCCACACGGCGCGAACGAACCTCGACCGAGGGTTTGATATTGTCGAGCGCTTCGTGGAAAATTTCCACCGGCGCGCGCTTCACCTTGTCCTCAACACGCTCAAGGGCGTTGTAGACAATGCGCTCTGCGGTCGATTTCTTGCCATCGACCATCAGGTTGTTCATGAATTTCGTCAGAACCCGGTCGCCATATTTGGCGTCGGGTAGGACTTCGCGTTTTTCAGCGGCGTGACGACGGGACATCTGTTAATCCTCTTATTTCGGACGCTTGGCGCCGTATTTCGAACGGCGCTGCTTACGATCCTTGACGCCCTGGGTATCCAGAACACCGCGCAGGATGTGGTAACGCACACCAGGAAGGTCTTTTACACGGCCGCCACGGATCAGAACCACAGAGTGCTCCTGAAGGTTATGGCTTTCACCGGGAATGTAGCTGATGACTTCGAAACCGTTGGTCAGGCGCACCTTTGCAACTTTCCGCATCGCCGAGTTCGGCTTCTTCGGTGTGGTCGTGTAGACACGCGTGCAGACGCCGCGCTTTTGCGGGCATTGCTCGAGATGCATGGATTTCGAGCGTTTGACTTTCGGCTGCCGCGGTTTGCGGATCAGCTGTTGGATCGTTGGCATTCCGGTTCTTTCCCCGTGTAGCTCACATATGTGGTGCACGCGCGTTGCGTGCGGGTTGACAACAAAAGCGCCCTACGCGTCCGCAAAGCACCGGGTGCACCACCTGAGGGTGCGACGCAAAAAACCGCATTCGTCCCCGATAACGGGAACGACGCGGGGGTTTCCAGAGGATCGGGGCGAAAGGCCCGGATCTTGACCGCTTCTAGTTTTGAGTATCGACGCAAAAGACAGATGTCCCTTCGTCGAGATAGCGGGCGTATAGGGGGAGTCGCAGACCTTGTCAACAGCACCTGACCCTTGTGAAGGGGCTTGGGCAATGACAATCTTTGCAGCAACGATCAGGACAATATTACAGGGGAACGATTGGCATGCAAGTGATCGGTCTGTGCCGTTTTTCCTACCCCGCCGAGGGCGGATTTCAGGTTGAATATGGCGGGCTGAAAGAGCGGCAGGATTACCTCTACTCCCCTGCCCGCATCGAGGAACGTTTCCGCCAGTTCGAGACCATCTGCCTGCCGGGTCTGAAGGCACAGACAGACCCGGATTTCCTCTTTCTTGTGCTCGTGGGTGAAAGCCTGCCCGCCCCCTATGCAGAGCGGCTGACGCGCCTGCTGGAAGGCTTTGCGCAAGCGCGCATCGTGGCCCGCCCGCCCGGACCGCATCGCAAGGTCTGTCAGGACGTGATCAACCGTGCAAGGGACCTGGACCAGCCATGCCTTCAATTTCGTCATGACGATGATGACGCCGTGGCAGTCACCTATGTCGAACGCCTTCGGGGTGCCGCGCAAAGCTGCAAAGGGCTACTTGAGAATAACGGGCTGGTCGCGATTGACTTCAACCGCGGCTATATCGCCCGGCCCGACGCGCAGGGCCTTGCGGCAGAGCCAAACCTGACGCCGTTCTACGGGGTTGCATTGGCGGTCGCAGCCCAAGCTGGTGTACGCCAGACGATCATGAATTTTGGCCATAACCGACTGAACCAGTTCATGCCGACCATCAGCCAGACCGACTCACCCATGTATGTGCGCGGACATAACGACCACAACGACTCGCGTCAGAAGAAGCATGTGAAGCCGATTGAGCTGCCCCGGTTGAACGCGGCAGGCGAAGCCAAATTCCGACGGATATTTGCCATCGACGCCGATCACGTCAGGCAGGTCTATTCCAACACCTGAGTGCGGACACTGCCATGTGGTGAATGGAAAAACCCCCGCGCATTGCTGCGCGGGGGTTTCTGGTTTCAGGTTAGATGTCGCGATACTTAATCGCGGCTTTCCGGAGTCTCAACAATGCCGCTATCGAAGTCGCCAGCACCGGCAACATCGTCCTGCATTGTCGGAGCAGCAAGCGCTGCTGCGGCCTCTGCTTCCTCGCGACGGGCCTCGATGACGACATTATCGCGCGATTTTGCGACCTTGCGCATCTTCTGGGTTGCCCCGCCGGTCCCTGCCGGGATCAGACGACCCACAAGGATATTCTCCTTCAGGCCGATCAGACGGTCACGCTTGCCTTGTACAGACGCTTCGGTCAGCACGCGCGTTGTCTCCTGGAAGGAGGCGGCAGACATGAACGAGCGTGTCTGAAGCGAGGCTTTGGTGATCCCCAACAGAACCGGCTGACCAGATGCGGGGCGACCGCCACGGGCCATTGCCTTTTCATTGGCCTCGTCCAACTCGATCTTCTCGACATGCTCGCCCTTGAGAAGCGTGGTATCACCGCTGTCGCTGATCTCCCACTTCTTGAGCATCTGGCGCACGATCACTTCGACATGCTTGTCGTTGATCTTCACACCCTGGAGCCGGTAAACGTCCTGCACTTCGTCGATCATGTAGTTGGCCAGCGCTTCGACACCCATGATTGCGAGGATGTCATGCGGCGCGGGATTGCCGTCCATGATGTAGTCACCCTTCTGAACGAAGTCGCCTTCGCCTACCGGGATGTGCTTGCCCTTGGGCACCATGTATTCGACAGGGGACAGGCTGTCATCAGACGGTTCGATCGCGATCCGGCGCTTGTTCTTGTAGTCCTTGCCAAAGCGTACAAAGCCGTCGATTTCAGCGATGATCGCGTTGTCTTTCGGACGACGCGCCTCGAACAGTTCGGCCACGCGGGGAAGACCCCCGGTGATGTCCTTGGTCTTGGCACCTTCACGCGGGATACGCGCAACAACGTCACCGGCCTTGATGTCCTGCCCGTCCTCGACCGACAGAATGGCGTCAACCGACATCGGATAGGTGATGGGGTTGCCAGCTTCGTTGCGCACAGGCTCGCCATCGCCGTCGATCAGAATGATCTCGGGCTTCAGCTCGTTGCCCTTCGGCGCGGCACGCCAGTCGGCGACGATCTTCTGCGTCATACCCGTTGCATCATCAGTATCTTCGCGGACGGCCACACCGTTCACAAGATCCACATGCCGCGCCATACCGTCTTTCTCGGCGATGATCGGCAGCGTGTAGGGATCCCATTCGAACAGCTTGTCGCCACGCTCGATCTTCTGACCCTCGGTCACAAACAGCTTGGTGCCGTAGCCCAGCTTGTGGCTGGCGCGTTCTTCACCGTGCTCGTCCATGATCCGCAACTTCATGTTGCGGCCCATGACCAAGGTCTCACCGATCGAGTTTTCCAGCGTGCTGGACTGCTCGAAGGTGATCGTGCCGGCCTGGCTGGCTTCCTGGAAGGACTGCTGGCCACCCTGCGCAACACCGCCGATGTGGAACGTCCGCATCGTCAGCTGTGTACCGGGTTCACCGATGGACTGCGCCGCAATGATACCCACGGCTTCGCCAGTGTTCACCATCGTACCGCGCGCCAGATCACGACCGTAGCACATCGCACAGACGCCTTCTTCCGACTCGCAGGTCAGAGGCGAACGGATGCGCGCACTTGCCAGACCGGACTGGTCGACAATGTCGGACATGCGCTCGTCGATCAACTCGCCTTGACGCACCATCACTTCCTCGGTGCCGGGCCGGACCAGATCCTCTGCCGCGACACGGCCCAGGATACGTTCGGCCAGCGACGACACGACCTCACCATCGTTGACAGCCGCTTCGGCAGTGATCGCCCGTTCGGTTCCGCAATCACGATCCCGCACAATGCAATCCTGCGCCACGTCCACAAGACGACGCGTCAGGTAACCAGAGTTCGCCGTCTTCAACGCGGTGTCCGACAGACCCTTACGGGCACCGTGGGTCGAGTTGAAGTATTCAAGAACGGTCAGGCCTTCCTTGAAGTTCGAGATAATCGGCGTCTCGATGATGTCGCCATTCGGCTTCGCCATCAGGCCGCGCATCCCGCCCAGCTGCTTCATCTGCGTAACAGAACCACGCGCACCGGAGTGGGCCATCATGTAGACCGAGTTCGGCTCGGATTCCGACCCATCGGCATCCGTCTTGGCGGCCGAAATGGTCGACATCATCGCCTCGGTGACCTTGTCGTTACATTTCGACCAGGCATCGACAACCTTGTTGTACTTTTCGCCCTGAGTGATCAGGCCGTCCATGTACTGTTGTTCGAAATCCTTCACCTGACCCCGGGTTTCCTCGACGATCGGCCATTTGGATTCAGGGATCACCATGTCGTCCTTGCCGAACGAGATACCGGCCTTGAACGCTTCCTTGAAGCCCATGGACATGATCTGGTCACAGAAAATGACAGACTCTTTCTGACCGCAATAACGGTAAACGGTGTCGATGACCTTCTGCACGTCTTTCTTGCGCAGCAGGTTGTTGACCAGATCAAACGGTGCCTTGGCGTTCATCGGCAGCAGCGCGCCAAGACGGACCCGACCGGGTGTCGTCTCGTAGCGCTTGACGATTTCGTTGCCTTCTTCGTCGATCTGGGTAACGCGCGCAGTGATCTTGGCGTGCATATGCACTTCGCCAGAGTTCAGAGCGTGCTCCACCTCTTCGATCGACGAGAAGGACATGCCCTCGCCCTTCATGCCATCGCGGGCGATGGTCACATAGTAAAGGCCAAGGATCATATCCTGCGACGGAACAATGATCGGCGCGCCATTTGCAGGCGACAGAACGTTGTTCGTCGACATCATCAGAACGCGCGCTTCAAGCTGGGCCTCCAGCGAAAGCGGAACGTGCACGGCCATCTGGTCGCCATCAAAGTCGGCGTTGAAAGCCGAACAAACCAGCGGGTGAAGCTGGATGGCCTTGCCTTCGATCAGCATCGGTTCGAACGCCTGAATGCCAAGACGGTGCAGCGTCGGCGCCCGGTTCAGCATGACAGGGTGTTCGCGGATCACCTCGTCCAGAATATCCCAAACTTCGGGACGCTCTTTCTCGACCAGCTTCTTCGCCTGTTTCACGGTGCTGGAAAGACCTTTGGCCTCCAGACGCGAGTAGATAAAGGGCTTGAACAGCTCCAGCGCCATCTTCTTGGGAAGACCGCACTGATGCAGTTTCAGCTCCGGACCCGTCACGATGACGGACCGGCCAGAGAAGTCGACGCGCTTACCCAGAAGGTTCTGACGGAAGCGACCTTGCTTGCCTTTCAGCATGTCAGACAGCGATTTCAGCGGTCGCTTGTTGGCACCGGTGATGACACGGCCACGGCGGCCGTTGTCGAACAGGGCGTCAACGGATTCCTGCAACATCCGCTTTTCGTTGCGCACGATGATGTCGGGCGCACGCAGTTCGATCAGACGCTTCAGACGGTTGTTCCGGTTGATGACCCGGCGATACAGATCGTTCAGATCCGACGTCGCGAAACGGCCACCATCCAGCGGCACCAGCGGGCGCAGCTCTGGCGGGATCACGGGAATGACCGTCATCACCATCCACTCGGGCCGGTTGCCCGACTCGAGGAAGGATTCCACGACTTTCAGACGCTTGATGATCTTCTTGGGCTTCAGCTCACCAGTGGCTTCTTTCAGATCCGCGCGCAGTTGCTCTGCTTCGGAGTCCAGATCAATTGCCGCGAGCATTTCACGGATGGCTTCGGCGCCGATATTGGCCGTGAACGCGTCCATGCCATAGACGTCTTGCGCGTCCATGAATTCTTCTTCGGACAGCATCTGGCCATAGGTCAGATCGGTCAGGCCGGGCTCGATCACCACATAGTTTTCGAAATAAAGCACACGTTCCAGATCACGCAGCGTCATGTCCAGCATGAGACCGATGCGCGACGGCAGCGATTTCAGGAACCAGATATGCGCGCAAGGCGCGGCCAATTCGATATGGCCCATACGCTCGCGACGGACCTTTTGCAGCGTGACTTCGACGCCGCATTTCTCGCAGACAACGCCGCGATACTTCATGCGCTTGTATTTGCCGCACAGGCATTCGTAATCCTTGATCGGGCCGAAAATGCGCGCGCAGAACAGACCGTCACGTTCGGGTTTGAACGTGCGGTAGTTGATGGTTTCGGGCTTCTTGATCTCGCCGAAGGACCACGAAAGGATCCTTTCGGGCGAAGCCAAAGACACCTTGATCTCGTCGAAGGTTTTCACCGGTGCGACGGGGTTGAACGGGTTGTTTGTCAGTTCCTGGTTCATCTTGTCATCCTAAAGCTGTCGGAAGGGAAAGGCGCGCCCAAGGCTTTTCAGCAAAGCCTTGGGAAAGTCCTCTTGCAGACTTTTGCGGCCGCTACTCATCCTCCTCCGTATCCAGGAGTTCCATATTGAGGCCCAAACCGCGGACCTCTTTGACGAGAACGTTGAACGATTCCGGAACGCCGGCCTCGAAATTGTCTTCGCCCTTGACGATGCTCTCATAGACCTTGGTCCGGCCTGCCACGTCATCCGATTTCACCGTCAGCATTTCCTGCAAGGTGTAGGCGGCACCGTAAGCTTCCAGAGCCCAGACTTCCATCTCACCGAAGCGCTGGCCACCGAACTGTGCCTTACCACCAAGCGGCTGCTGGGTGACGAGGCTGTAAGGCCCGGTCGAGCGCGCGTGGATCTTGTCATCCACAAGGTGATGCAGCTTCAGCAGGTACTTGACGCCAACGGTCACGGGGCGGCTGAACTGCTCGCCCGTGCGCCCGTCGAACAGGATCGACTGGCCGGAGGTGTCAAAGCCCGCGCGTTTCAGCGAGTCGTTGACATCGGCCTCTTTCGCACCGTCAAAGACCGGCGTTGCGATCGGAACACCGTTCGTCACGTTGCCCGCCGCTTCGAGAAGCTGGCCATCTTCCATGCTGCCGATGCCTTCCTCGTAGACATCGTCGCCATAGGCGATCCGCATCGCTTCGCGCACCGGGGTCAGATCGCCCGACCGGCGGTATTCGCCAAGTGCGTCGTCGATCTTGATGCCAAGGCTGCGCGCAGCCCAGCCCATATGGGTTTCAAGGATCTGACCGACGTTCATACGCGACGGAACGCCCAGCGGGTTGAGGCAGAAATCGACCGGAGTACCATCTGCGAGGAACGGCATGTCCTCCATCGGAACCACCTTCGAGATCACACCCTTGTTGCCGTGACGGCCGGCCATCTTGTCGCCCGGTTGCAGCTTGCGCTTCACCGCCACGAACACCTTGACCATCTTCATCACGCCCGGCGGCAGATCGTCGCCACGGCGCACCTTCTCGACCTTGTCTTCGAAACGGGCATCCAAAGCGCGCTTCTGCACTTCATACTGCTCGTTCAGGGCCTCGACGATCTTGGCGTCATCCTCGTCTTCCAGCGCCAGTTGCCACCACTGGCCACGGCTCAGCGTGCCCAGCAGATCTTCGTCGATCTGCGTGTTCGGACGAACACCTTTCGGGCCTTTCACGGCGATCTTGCCGAGGATCATATCCTTCAGACGCGCGTAGATGTTGCGGTCCAAGATCGCCAGCTCGTCATCCCGGTCGCGGCTCAGGCGTTCGATCTCTTCACGTTCGATCTGAAGCGCGCGTTCGTCCTTTTCCACACCGTGGCGGTTGAACACGCGGACCTCGACTACCGTCCCGAAATCGCCCGGCTTGACGCGCAGCGACGTGTCGCGCACGTCCGAGGCTTTTTCACCGAAGATGGCGCGCAGAAGCTTTTCTTCCGGCGTCATCGGGCTTTCGCCCTTGGGTGTGATCTTGCCCACCAGAATATCGCCCGGTTCCACATCGGCACCGATATAGACGATACCCGCTTCGTCGAGGTTGCGCAGGGCTTCCTCGCCGACGTTGGGGATGTCGCGGGTGATCTCTTCCGGTCCAAGCTTGGTGTCACGGGCGGCGACTTCGAATTCCTCGATATGGACGCTCGTGAACACGTCATCGCGGGCGATGCGTTCCGAGATCAGGATCGAGTCTTCGTAGTTGTACCCGTTCCACGGCATGAAGGCGACGACGACGTTCTTGCCAAGCGCCAGCTCCCCCATATCGGTGGACGGACCGTCGGCGACGACTTCGCCCTTCTCGACCAGATCGCCCACCTTCACCAACGGACGCTGGTTGATACAGGTGTTCTGGTTCGAGCGCTGGAACTTGCGCATCCGGTAGATATCGACCCCGGCATCGCCAAGCTCAAGATCGCCGGTGGCTCGCACAACGATCCGCATCGCATCGACCTGGTCGATGATGCCTGCGCGCTTGGCCATGATGGCCGCGCCGGAATCGCGCGCCACAACACCTTCGATGCCGGTGCCCACAAGGGGTGCCTCGGAGCGCAGGGTCGGCACAGCCTGACGTTGCATGTTCGAACCCATCAAGGCGCGGTTGGCGTCGTCGTTTTCCAGGAACGGGATCAACGAGGCCGCAACGGACACCAGCTGTTTCGGGCTGACGTCAATCAGGTCCACGTTTTCGTTGGGCGACAGGGTGTAATCGCCGGATTTCCGAGTCGACACCAGATCGTTCACGAAACGCATGTTCTCGTCGAGGTTGGCGTTGGCCTGCGCCACGGTGTGGCGCATTTCCTCGGTTGCGGACATGTAGTGCACTTCGTCAGTGACGACGGAGTCCTTGACCACACGGTAAGGCGTTTCAATGAAGCCATACTTGTTCACGCGCGCGAAGGTCGCCAGCGAGTTGATCAGACCAATGTTCGGCCCTTCCGGCGTTTCAATCGGGCACATCCGGCCATAGTGGGTCGGGTGAACGTCGCGCACCTCAAAGCCTGCACGCTCACGGGTCAAACCGCCCGGTCCAAGCGCCGAAAGGCGGCGCTTATGCGTCACTTCCGACAGCGGGTTGGTCTGGTCCATGAACTGCGACAGCTGCGAAGAGCCGAAGAATTCGCGTACCGCAGCGGCGGCAGGTTTCGCGTTGATCAGGTCCTGCGGCATGACCGTGTCGATCTCGACGGAGGACATACGCTCCTTGATCGCGCGCTCCATCCGCAGAAGGCCGACGCGATACTGGTTTTCCATCAGTTCACCAACCGACCGGACCCGGCGGTTGCCAAGGTGGTCGATGTCGTCGATGTCACCCTTGCCGTCACGCAGTTCCACGAGCGCCTTGACACAGGCCACGATGTCTTCGCGGTCCAGCGTGCGCTGTGTGTCGGGCTTTTCAAGCGCCAGACGCATGTTCATCTTGACGCGGCCGACCGCAGACAGGTCGTAGCGTTCGCTGTCAAAGAACAACGTCTCGAACAGGGCCGAGGCGGCCTCGACGGTCGGCGGCTCACCCGGACGCATCACGCGGTAAATATCCATGAGCGCGGTTTCGCGGTTCATGTTCTTGTCCGCCGCCATGGTGTTGCGCATGTACGGGCCGACATTGATGTTGTCGATGTCCAGAACGGGGATCTCGGTGATGCCCGCGTCCACCAGTTCTTTCAGCGTCCCGCCGATAACTTCACCGGCCTTGTCGAATTCCCATGTCAACTCGTCACCGGCCTCGACATAGATCGCGCCGTTTTCTTCGTTGATCATGTCGCGTGCGACAAACTTGCCGACGATCTGTTCGAACGGCACCAGCAGATCGCTGACAGCGCCTTCGTCGATCAGCTTCTTGACGGCGCGTGGCGTGACCTTCTTGCCAGCTTCGGCGATCACATCGCCCGTGGCCGCATCGACCAGATCAAAGGTTGGACGGGTGCCGCGGACACGCTCGGGGAAGAACTTCGTGACCCAGCCACGCCCCTTCTCCAGCTTGTAATCGACGGTCTCGTAATAGGCCGTCATGATGTCTTCCTGCCCCAGACCCAGGGCATAAAGGAGCGTCGTCACCGGCAATTTGCGGCGGCGGTCGATACGCGCAAAGACAATATCCTTGGCGTCGAATTCGAAGTCGAGCCAGGAACCGCGATAGGGGATGATGCGGCAGGCGAACAGCAACTTGCCCGAGGAATGCGTCTTGCCCTTGTCGTGGTCAAAAAACACGCCCGGCGAGCGGTGCATCTGGGACACGATTACGCGCTCGGTGCCGTTCACAACGAACGTCCCGTTTGGCGTCATCAGGGGCATGTCGCCCATAAAGACGTCCTGTTCCTTGATGTCCTTGACCGATTTCGCGCCGGTATCCTCGTCCACATCAAACACGATCAGACGCAACGTCACCTTCAAAGGTGCCGCATAGGTCATGTCGCGCTGCTGACATTCCTCGACGTCGTATTTCGGACGTTCCAGTTCGTAGTTGACGAATTCCAGAACGGCGGTCTCATTGAAATCCTTGATCGGAAAGACCGACTGGAAGACGCCTTTCAGCCCCTCACCATCCATCGGTTGCAGCTGATCTCCGGATTTCAGGAAAAGATCGTACGAGGATTTCTGAACCTCGATCAGGTTCGGCATCTCCAGAACTTCACGGATTTTGCCGTAATATTTGCGAAGACGTTTCTGGCCAAGAAAGCTTTGCGCCATGACAGGTGTCACCTTTCAGTTTCTCACCGGGTGTGCGCGCTGTCGGGCACAGCGACACGCCCCTACGAGACGACAAGAATTCCGATCAATTCCCGGCTTTCGTCCCACCGAAAGCCTCCCGATCTTTGGAACCTTGTCTTGGAAAACCCCCTGCCCCGGACTTGATCCGGGGCAGGGGGTTTTCCAAGACAAGTTCGGCTGGGCCCGGAAGTGTCCCGGACCCAGCCATTTTCGGTTCGAGCGGAGCGTTGATCGCAAGGCTTCGGTGAAACCCCGGATCGGCCGTCCCTCGCGGGATGCGGCGCGCCCCAGCCGGATTACTTGAGTTCGACCTCGGCGCCAACTGCTTCCAGTTTGCCTTTGATCTCTTCAGCTTCGTCCTTGGAAACCTGCTCTTTGACAGCTTTGCCGCCAGCTTCGACCAGTTCCTTGGCTTCTTTCAGACCCAGACCCGTGATGGCACGGACTTCCTTGATCACGTTGATCTTGGATGCGCCTGCACCTTTCAGGATCACGTCGAATTCGGTCTGCTCTTCAGCAGCCGCACCGGCGTCGCCCGCAGGACCGGCCATCATCACTGCGCCGCCAGCTGCGGGCTCGATGCCGTATTCGTCCTTAAGGATGGTTTTCAGTTCTTGTGCTTCGAGAAGCGTCAGACCAACAATGTCTTCCGCCAGTTTTTTCAGATCAGCCATTTTAGACTCTTTCCGTATCTAGATGTGTTCCAACGTCAGGATGTTCAACCCCACGCAGGTCTCATTGGTTGCCTCAAGCAGCCTCGGCCTTTTCTTCGATGGTCGAGAGAATGCTTGCGATATTCGAAGCAGGGGCGCCAATTGCACCGGCGATGTTCGAAGCAGGCGCGCCAATCATGCCAGCGATGGTAGCGATAAGCTCATCGCGCGACGGCATTTTCGACACGGCTGCAACACCAGCCCGGTCCAGAGCGTTCTCACCCATTGCGCCGCCGAGGATCTCGAGTTTCGAGTTTCCTTTGGCGAATTCCTCGGCCACCTTGGCTGCTGCCACGGGGTCTTCGGAATAGGTGAGCACGGTCATGCCCGTCAGGAATTCTGCGATACTTGCGCAGGGCTTACCTTCAAGGGCGATCTTGGCGAGCCTGTTCTTGGCGACACGTACAGATCCACCCGCTTCGCGTGCACGCGCGCGCAGATCCTGCATCTCGGCAACCGTGAGGCCTTCGTAGTGGGAGACCACGACGACGCCAGAGCTTTCGAAGATCTGGCCGAGTTCCTCGACCAATTTCTCTTTCTGGGCTCTATCCACAGTTTCACTCCAATTTTCGGAAGGCAGTGACCCTCCGGCTCGTTAAACCGAACCTTTGAGAAGGTTCGGCATCGGGTCCGTACGGGTCGTTCCCAATCACGCCCGAGGCGAACCCCGGAGAGAGAATTGTTCGGTTCCCGTCTCAGGCAGGACTTATGGTTTGCACCACCCACCGTCTTGGACGAATCATCGGGCCACCCGATTTGAAGCGGGCGGCCCGACGGACGGGGTATTAGCCAATGCTTACGGAGAAGGGAAGGGCCTGTACGAAAAAAAACTCCGCAGACACGTAAAGACATGATCAAATGCGCGCGAGCAGTCCCACCGCATCACTGATCTGCGCAGGATGCTATGCGGGCAGAAGATCATCCCTGATCAGGGTATTGTGGTACGGGCGCTCTATTCTTTTGGCGCAACGGTCCAAATCCTGAACTTCTCATTGCTTGGTCGAGTGAAATGTCAATTTTCTTCGGCAGTACGTAAGGAATTTTCCGCGACAAGCGGAATGGGTTGCCGGATACGATCTCGTCGCGCTTCAAAATATAATATGCCGCCATATCACATTTCCAGCTTCCACCACGTTCACGGGTCACGGGATTGTAGCTGCCTTCACCATAAAGGAAGCAAATTTCTAAGCCGTAGCTGGCAATCTGCAACTTCCACCGGCCCGAGACCCCTCGGTTATTTCCGGGATACCACAAGAAGGTTTCACCGTTAGCGGCGAGGTATTCGATCTGGGTGCCATGTATGCTGTGGGACTTTGTCGTCGTGTCCGACAAAAAACTCTGCACGGCCGAAGGGGTTTCAGCCATCTTGTGAACTTGCCCTGCTGCCGCGCGCCGCGCCGAAATTTCTTCCTTTGTTAAGTCGCTCGCACATGCCGACAGGACTAAGAGAGCAGGGAGCAAGACAATTGCTGCAGCGTGGCGAAACATATGAACACTTTCCAAAGGTACCAATTTCGTCGGTTTCTATCACCACTGTGTTGAGCGAACAAGAAATGAGACGTGAGGTAACTGAACAGACCGAACGCCGTGACTACCTCAACGAAAAAAGGCGGACCCGTGGGTCCGCCGTTCTCAACCTGACTGAAACAGTCTTACTCGGCGTTGGCCGAGTCGATTGCGACCGAAACGCCCGGTCCCATCGTGGTGCTCAGCGAGACCTTTTTCATATAGGTGCCCTTGGCGCCTGCAGGACGGGCCTTGGAGACGGCGTTGACGAAAGCGCGGATGTTCTCGACCAGCTTTGCCTCATCAAACGAGGCCTTGCCAACACCGGCATGCACAACGCCGCCCTTTTCGGCGCGGAACTGAACCTGACCGCCCTTGGCGTCCTTGACGGCTTGCGTGACATCCATCGTCACCGTGCCCACCTTGGGGTTCGGCATCAGGTTACGCGGGCCAAGCACCTTGCCCAGACGGCCGACGATCGGCATCATGTCCGGTGTGGCGATGCAGCGATCAAATTCGATCGTGCCGCCCTGAACGGTTTCCATCAGGTCTTCGGCACCGACGATGTCAGCACCGGCGGCTTCAGCTTCTTCAGCCTTGGCACCGCGTGCGAAGACTGCAACGCGCATGGTTTTCCCGGTGCCGTTGGGCAGGCCGATAACACCACGAACCATCTGGTCAGCGTGACGTGTGTCAACGCCCAGATTCATCGCGATCTCGACGGTTTCGTCGAATTTCGCGTTGGCATTCGCCTTGATCAGAGAAACGGCTTCCTCGACGGTGACGTTCTCTTTGCCGACAAGCGCTTCACGCGCGGTACGGGTACGTTTTCCAAGTTTTGCCATCTTATTTCACCTCGATGCCCATGGACCGGGCAGAGCCCAGGATGATCTGCATCGCGTTTTCAATCGTCGTGGCGTTGAGATCTTTCATCTTCGCTTCGGCAATTTCTTTCACCTGAGCGACGGTCACCGAACCTGCGGTGGCGCGACCGGGCGTACTGCCACCGGATTTCAGCTTGGCGGCCTTCTTGAGGTAATAAGACGCGGGCGGCGTCTTGATGTCCATCGTGAAGGATTTGTCCTGATAATACGTGATGATCGTCGGACAGGGGGCACCAGCCTCCATTTCCTGCGTCTTGGCGTTGAACGCCTTGCAGAATTCCATAATGTTGATCCCGCGCTGACCCAATGCTGGGCCAACGGGCGGCGACGGGTTTGCCTGCCCGGCGGGGACTTGCAGCTTCAGACTGCCAACCAGTTTCTTGGCCATGTGGCCTCTCCTTTATCAAGCGGCGGGGCTTGCCCACCCTGCAATGGAACCATGGGTTCCGTTTTGCCGTGGTTGGGGTTGGTCGGCCTTGGGCCGCCTCACCTCCCACGTCTCGAACATCACACCTGCTTTGACACCTGTGTGAATTCCAGTTCGACCGGGGTTTCCCGGCCAAAAATTGAGACGGAAACCTTGAGGCGCTGATTGTCCTCGTCGACTTCCTCGATCATGCCGTCGAAATCTTCGAACGGGCCGTCGTTGACCTTGACCTTCTCGCCGATCTCGAAATGGATCAATGTGCGCGGCGCATCCTCGCCTTCCTGCACCCGACCCAAAATCGCCTGCACTTCGGCGTCGCGCATCGGCATCGGGCGTCCTTGCGGGCCCAGAAAACCTGTGACGCGGTTGATGGAGTTGATCAGGTGATAGCCCTGATCCGACATTTCCATCCGCACAAGGACATAGCCGGGCATGAAGCGCCGTTCTGTCGTGACTTTCTTGCCGCGACGAACCTCGATCACCTCTTCGGTCGGCACCAGCACTTCTTCGATCTGGTCCTCAAGCCCTTGCTCATCAACCGCAGTCCGGATCTGTTCGGCGATCTTCTTCTCGAAGTTCGAGAGCACGCTCACCGAGTACCACCGTTTCGCCATCTGGTCACAAACCTTCGTTCTGCACCGATCCGGGGACCGTGTGTCGTTCCATTTTCTGGCGGCCCATATTCAAACCGGCAGCCGCCGCGTTCCGAAACAAAATCGGCGCGCAACTCGAATCGCCGCACGCCTTTCGGATGATTGGTCTGCGCAATACCCGCGAAAGAGACCGAGTTCAAGCCTCAGGGCGCGCGCATGTCCTATGCGGTCCCGACTGGCTTAGCCGAACATTTCCAACACTTGCTGAAGCCCGCCGCGGATCAGAATATCCACAATTGCAAAGAAAATAGCGGTCAATGCAGCCAAGATGAAAACCATCACCGTTGTCAACATCACCTCACGGCGCGTGGGCCACACCACCTTGGCCACTTCGGAGCGGACCTGCTGGATAAACTGAAGCGGGTTGGTCATGGCCATGTCTGTTCTACTTTCATTGCGGACGCGACGCACATACTCGGCGCGGGCGGTGATTTCAAGGCCCGCCATCACGGCACGTTGCCTCGTGGCCAAACCTGCGCTTGTGCCGCGACCTTGTGCTTCGTAAAACGGCCGGAGCCAGTACGGCATTTGCGGACCAGACAGGTGGGCGCGATGGATTTCCCACAAACGCGCGATAATACAGAGATTCGTGCCCGGTAGCCCACCAGTTTACGAAGGTGAAGGTACAGTTTGAGCCAAGTCATCCCAGCCAGCGCGGATCCCGCAGCCTTCCGACGCCCTTATGACGGTCAGATCAGAGTCAACCGTGTCTCGATCACACCAGCGGTTCTGCCCGCAGATGAAATGATGGCCACGATTCCCGCACATCCCGTTGAGGCCTGCGTTGCACAACTGCTGGCCGCAATAGAAACCGGACGTGAATTCTGCATCCATTCCGGCACCGCCCCCCTTGCCACGCCCGATGGAGGTGCGTTCCTGCAATGCGAAACCTCCGGCTCTACAGGGCAACCCAAGCGGGTCCGTCGCAGCCACGCCTCCTGGATCCGGTCTTTCATGGTAGATCGCGCGCTCTGGAACATCACGCCGCAGGATTGCATCGCCGTCTTTGGCCCACTCAATCACTCGCTGGCACTCTATGGTGCGGTCTCGGCGGTGCATCTGGGCGCGCAGGTGGACGTCTTTACAGCCCCCCGCCCTGACACGCGGTTGCAAATGCTGCGCGCGGCAATGCCGTCACTATTATATGCCACACCCGCGCAATTGCGTCAGCTTGCGGCGTGTTGCGACGCCGACACCGACATCCCCGGCACCCGGCACGTCCTGATCGGCGGCGGCTTTCTGGACAAGGCCACTCGCAATGCCGCAGCGCAACTGTTTCCCGGCGCGGTCTTGCACGCATTTTACGGCGCAAGCGAAACCAGCTTCATCGCAATCTCTGATGCCACGACGCCCCCCCTTTCGGTCGGTCGCGCCTATCCCGGCGTCGAAATCCGGATCCGGGATGAGTTGGCTCGCGATCTGCCCCCGGATCACCCCGGCGAGGTTTGGGTCCAAAGCCCCTATCTTTTCGACGGCTATGCGCAGGGCAGCAGCGCACAGACCCGTTGGCAGGACGGTTTTCTGACGGTGGGCGAACTGGGATGGCTCGATCCGGAGGGACATCTGTTTCTGGCGGGGCGACGTGACCGGATGTTCACTGTTGCCGATCAAAATGTCTTTCCCGAACTGATCGAGAGGGTGCTGCTGGATCAGCCCGGCGTGACACATGCGGCCGTCCTGCCGCGCCCCGATGCCAAGCGCGGCGCGGTACCGGTCTGCTTCCTATCCGCCGGGCCGCAGGGTGTTGATACCGACGCGGTGCTGGCTGCCTGTCGCCGCCAGCTTACCCCGCAGGCCGCACCACGGCGCGCCTTCGTACTGACGGACTGGCCCACCCTGCCTTCGGGCAAGACCGACCTCACCGCGCTGTCCCAACTGCTCAAGGCGCAGACATGAGCCGCGCCGTCATCATCGCCGCACGGCGCAGCCTTGTCGCACCGCGTGGCGGGGCGCTCGCACATCTGCACCTTCACGAAATCGCCGCCCCGGTGATCCAAGCCTGCCTGACGGATGCCGGGCTGGTGCCGGACAGCGTTGACGAACTGATCATGGGCAATGCGCTTGGCGCAGGTGGCAACCCGGCGCGCGTGGCGGCGCTGGCGGCTGGATTGCCGTTGCGCGTGGCGGGGCTAAGCATTGATCGCCAATGCTGTTCGGGGCTGGATACGCTGCGCCTCGCTCAGGCGATGATCGAGGCAGGTCAGGCCGAGGTGGTGATCGCAGGCGGGGCCGAAAGCTATTCGCGTCGACCTATCCGAATGACCGCCGCGCAAGGGGGCGCACCCGCGCAGGAATACGACCAGCCGCCCTTTACCCCTTGGCCCGACCGGGACCCGGATATGGCCGGAGCGGCGGATGCGCTGGCGCGACACCTCGGGATCTCACGCGCCGCGCAGGACGCATGGACGGTGGACAGTCACGCGCGTGCCATCGCCGCCCGTGCCGACCTGTCCGCTGAGATCGTCGGAGATGCGCCTGACAGCTATACGCGCGCGATGACGCCTGCGCTTTGCGCCCGCGCGCGCGCAAACTGCGGCAGCGTCACCCGCGCCAACACCGCCGTGGCGGCCGATGCGGCTGCGTTCTGCGTTCTGGTCTCGGAAAAATATGCGCGCAGGCGCGGCCTGCCCTACGTCACGATTTTGGGCGGCATGGCATTGGGCGGCGATCCGATGCTCCCCGGCCTTGCCCCTGTCGCCGCGATCAACGCGACCTTGGCCGCGCTGAGCCTGTCCCCCGCCGATCTTTCCACTGCCGAGATCATGGAAGCCTTCGCCGTGCAGGCCATCGCCTGTGTCGAGCAGACCGGCCTTGACCCGGCGACCGTGAACCGCAAAGGCGGCGCGCTTGCACGCGGCCATCCCATCGGCGCGTCGGGGGCAATCCTTGCAGTTCGGCTGTTTCACGACCTGCGCGGGACAGGCGGGCGCGGGCTGGCCGCGATTGCCGCTGCGGGCGGGATCGGAACCGCGCTTGTGTTAGGTGGCGAGGGTTAGCCCCCGCGCCGGAACATCACGCTCGGGACAGAACGCTGGCGGGCCGCGCCTTGGCCAGCGCGGCGGTGACAAACCCTGCCAGAGCCGCCTTGATCAGATCGCCGGGAATGAAGGGCGACACCAGCAGCGCAGCCTCGGGGAATGACTTGTCCAGCGTTATCGCCATGCCGGCGATCCCGAACAAGTACAGCACCCCGATGCCGCCGACAAATGCTCCCAGAATCGACGCCGGCAAAAGTGCCAGCCGCGGGGTTTTCTCGACGATCAGGCCCGCCACGAAGGCGGCAACCGGAAATCCAACCAAAAAGCCGACAGTCGGCGAGGCAAACAGCCCAAGCCCGCCGCGACCACCGGCCAGAAGCGGCAGCCCCAATGCCACCAGCAACAGGAACAGCAGCACCGCCAGCGACCCGCGCCGCGCGCCCAGAACCGTCCCGCACAGCATGACGCCAAGGCTTTGCGCAGTGATCGGCACCCCAAAGCCCAGGGTGATCTTCGGGATCAGCCCCAATACGGCGATCAATGCAGCGAACAGGGCGATAAGGACGGTGTTGCGTTCCAAGAGGCTATTCCTTCGGAGGGTTGAACCAGAGTTATGGCTGGGTATCGAAGCCGCCGCGCGCGCGCAAGGCTTCGGCCACCTGTTCGGCATCGTCAATCGCGGTGACGGTGATCGGCATGACCAGTTGCCAACCCGGACGGCGGGCGCTTCGGGCGCGCCAGGATTCGATCAACGTCCCGGCCTTGCCAAACAGAACAGGCGTAAACCGCACCACAAGCGCAATTGCATAGCCGATCGGCGCGGTCCGAATGCCAAGCCGTTCCAGCGGAGACAACAGCCACAACACCAGATCCGTCAGATCGTCGAGCCGCGTCGTCATCGTCACAAGATTGGCAAGCCCGACCGCCGCAACAAGGCGCAGCGCCACTGCGACCCCCGTCACCGGATCGCCCGCGATCAGATGCCAGACAAGAACAATCGCGACAAATACCCAAAGCGGACGCAGGAACCTGACGCCCTCCACCAGAAATCGCCAGCCAACCACAAGATAGGCCAGCGCGACGCCCGCAACCGCCGCCAGCAACAGTACAGGGCTTTCGATCAGGTAGAGAAGAAACACGCCACCGGAAACAAGCGCCAGCTTCAGCGACGCGGGCCAGCGGTGATACGCGGTCCTAGTCGAGGAGGTCAGCGCCAGCATCGTCTGCCTCCATCATCGCCGTCTCATAATGTGCCAAGGTCCGCGCTGCCGGGCCGCTTTCGCGGATTGCCCCATTATCCATCCAGATCACCCGATCGTAACCCGCCAATGCCGCCGGATCATGGGTGATGTGAAGGACGGAGGGCCCCACCTGCGCAAGGTAACGGTGCATCTGTCGCGTGGTGGGAATGTCGAGCCCGGTAAACGGCTCATCCAATATGATCAGGGCCGGTTCCATCGCCAGCACGGACATGAGACAGACCAGATGCCGCTGCCCTTGTGAAAGCGTGGCCACCGCCCGCCCCTGCCAATGCGTCTTGCCAAAGCGCGCCAGCATCGCGGCCGCGCCGTCCCGCGCTGCGTCCTTGCTGCGTCCAAGCTGCCGCAAACCGAAAGCCAGCTCTTCTTCGACCGTCGGAAAGATGATCTGGTGATCGGGGTTCTGGAACAATATGCCGACAGTCCGGATCGCGGCGCGGCGATCCCGCGCAACATCGACCCCGTTGATCAAAACACGGCCACTATCCGGACGGACAAGCCCGGCAAGGAGCCTCGCCAGCGTGGTTTTGCCAGACCCGTTTCGCCCCACCAGTCCGATCCGGGCATCAGATATGTCCAGCAATGTCTTGGCGATCACCTCGCGCCCGTCTCGCGAATAAGACACGCCCTCTAGTGTGATGCGCGCCCTTGGCGTCATTTTGGTTGGGATCGGGGCAACATGCATCGCGCGACGCCTGAGATTGAAACGGACCGCGCCTACCTAGTCCGATGTGCGCGTGACTGCAACGCGCATGCCACACCGCTGCCTGCCGTCGAGAAAGTCCAAAGCGAGCGTTGTCGCACGAGCCTGGCGACAGAAGATTCATTTCGCGCCGCCACTCTCTTAGACGTGCAGCGTGAGCAAGCCAATCGTCCGCATGGCATCACGTCAACGGGCTAAGCGGGCACTCAGGCACCCAGCGAGAGTCGCCTTGCAACGCCCATGCAGGTGCTGTGATGAACCAGCCGGCTTGTTTTTTGACGTACACGTTTTTGTGCTGCACCTCCCACCAACGGCAATTGTTACATCCGCGCGCGTCACAAAAGCACTGGTGAGGCGCGCAAAAGCCAAGCCTGTTTGACGCGCACAATTGCTGTGCGAATTTGCACGCGGCACAGGTCGTAAGCCTCGATTTTCAATGGCAATTCGGCGTGATCTGGTGCGAGTGTTTTGTGATTTCAAATTTGGCCTCGTTGGTCCCAATTATCAGTCATCGCCAACGAATGCTGGCGCAGACAAATCCAGGGCCAATCAGCCCACCCATCTGAAAGGACACAATATGAACCGCATTATCGCAATCGCAGCCGTCGCCATCGCAACCGTTGCAGGTGCAGCAAACGCAATGACCCAGGACAACGCGGCCGCTGTCCGCGCAATCAATTCCTATGCGCCCTCCGTAGACGTTTCGACGCTCGACGACTCGACCATCCTCGCCGCCCTTCAGGCCATCCACGGCTCCGGCACCGAGAGCGAAAAATCCTCTACCGTTCGTGCAATCCTGCTGAACGCCAACTAAGCCCAGTCGGTTGCCACCCCTGATCGGACGCCGCGGCATCACGCCAGCGGCGTCCATCTCACAGCGTCGTGACCGAATCGTGACCAAATCAGCGGAACGCTTTGGCGGGGTCACGCATTTTCTCTCCAGCGACGCCGATCAGTTGCGTTGTCGCGCTGACGATCGGCTTTAACTTTTGAACAGGAGAGACTTATGAAACATCTTATGTTTGCAACCGCCCTGACCGCAGCCACTATTTCGGGTGCAGCCTTTGCTCAGGAAGCGCTTGAAAACCAGATTGAAACCTTTGCTCCGAACATAAATTACGAAGCGCTGAGCGAAGATGCCCGCCTGCAAATCGCCAATGTCATCAACGGCAGCGGCAGCTTTAGCGAAAAGCAATCCACCGTTACAGCCCTTGCGCTTCAAGAAAACGCAATGGAGGAAGGTTCCATGATGGAAGACAACCCCTACGTCTTCTACATGTCGGATGAGCAATACACGACTTTCGCAAATGATCTAAAAGGTTTTGAGCCATCGGCTGACCCAGCCAACTTGTCGAATGACACACGCTTGCGCCTGATGGCTGCAATGTATGGCAGTGGCAGCCACAGCGACAAAGCCAGCTTGGTGAAATCGATCCTGCTGGATTCCTAAGACACCTATCGGCGAAATTAGTCGTCAGTATAAATGCAAGAAGGGCCACCCAATCAGGGTGGCCCTTTTTGTCACGTCGAACCCTGCGGGGGGTTGTTTGCCCCCCGCGCAGTCAGTTTGATTACTCGATGATTTTCGAGACGACGCCGGAGC